>CABXYU010000001.1:0-95000 GCA_902516625.1 uncultured Pelagibacteraceae bacterium
AAGACTTATCAGTTGCTATAGCAAGAATCCAAAAAGAAGCTGAGATTGCCGCAAGACAAGGAGTAACTCAATTAGTTTTAAGTGATAAAGAACTCTCATCAAAAAATATGCCTATACCGATGTTATTATGTGTTGGAGCTATAAATTCATTTTTAATAGAAAAAAAATTAAGAGGATATGTATCTATCAACGTTCAATCTGGAGAAGTCTTAGACACACATTCATTTGCAACATTATTAGGTGTAGGTGCAACAACTGTAAACCCTTATCTAGCTTTTGATAGTTTATATCAAAGATATACAAAGAAACTTTTTGGACAATTTAGTTTTGACGACTGTGTTCAAAGATACATAAAATCAGTTAATGCTGGTTTATTGAAAATCATGTCTAAGATGGGAATTTCTGTTTTAAGTTCTTATAGAGGTGGATGCAACTTTGAAACTGTTGGACTGAGTAGAACAGTTGTGAATGATTACTTCCCAGGAGTAACATCAAAAATCTCAGGCATTGGATTAGTTGGAATTGAAAAAAAAATACGGGAAATTCACAAAGAGGCATTTGAAAGCACAGAAACTGTTTTACCTATCGGAGGTATATATAGGTATAGAAAGAATGGAGAGACTCACCAATATCAAGGTCGACTTATTCATCTCTTGCAAAGTGCAGTAGGCTCAAATTCATATGATGCATACAAAAAATATGCAGAGGGAATATACAATTTACCGCCAATTAACTTGAGAGATCTAATCGATTTTAGAAAAAAAAAATTAGGCCCATCAATTAATATTTCAGAAGTTGAACCAATAGAGAATGTATTAAAAAGGTTTGGCAGTGGAAGCATGTCACATGGAGCTTTATCTAAAGAAGCACATGAAACTCTTGCAATTGGCATGAATAGAATAAAAGGTGCATCTTGCAGCGGTGAAGGTGGTGAAGATGAAAAAAGATTTAAAAAACTGGATAGTGGAGATAGTGCAAATTCTAGAGTAAAACAAATTGCTTCTGCAAGATTTGGAGTAACTGTAAATTATTTAAATAATTGTAATGAAATAGAGATAAAAATAGCTCAAGGTGCAAAGCCTGGCGAAGGAGGTCAATTACCAGGTTTTAAGGTAACTAACGAGATTGCAAAACTGAGACACTCAACACCAGGTGTAACTCTTATTTCGCCACCTCCTCACCATGATATTTACTCGATTGAAGATCTAGCCCAACTAATTTACGATTTAAAGCAGATTAATCCTAAGGCCAGAATAGGTGTTAAGTTGGTTGCATCATCAGGCATAGGAACAATTGCTGCTGGTGTTGCTAAAGCTAAAGCTGACATTATTTTAATTTCTGGACATAATGGTGGAACAGGAGCCACACCCCAAACAAGTGTTAAATATGTAGGGATACCATGGGAAATGGGTCTTACTGAAGCCAACCAAGTCCTCACGCTTAATAATCTAAGACATAAAATTACATTGAGAACAGATGGTGGAATTAAAACAGGAAGAGATGTTGTTATAGCAGCAATGATGGGTGCAGAAGAATATGGAGTTGCAACTACAGCTTTGGTGGCAATGGGATGCATTATGGTCAGACAATGCCACTCAAATACCTGTCCAGTTGGAGTTTGTACCCAAGATGATAAATTAAGAGAAAAGTTTACTGGAACTCCAGATAAAGTGGTAAATCTATTCACTTTTATTGCGAAAGAGGTCAGAGAGATACTTGCCTCTTTAGGATTTAAATCATTAAATGAAATAATTGGAAGAACAGATCTACTAATGCAAGTTAATAAAGCTTCCCCTAATTTGGATGATCTTGATTTAAATCCTTTATTTGTACAAGCTGACCCAGGTAACAAAAAAAGATATTGTGAAGAAACATCAATAAATGAAGTGCCAGATACTTTGGATCAAGAAATCTGGCCTGAAATTGAAGATGCATTGGATGAGTCAAAAACAATTGATAAAGAATTTGTTATCAAAAATACAAATCGAGCTGTTGGTACAAGAATTTCTCATCACTTATATAAGAAATATGGTTACGAACAATTAGAGGATGATTTTTTAACTTTGAACTTTACAGGCTCTGCAGGACAATCTTTTGGAGCTTTTGCCACGAAAGGATTAAAATTAAATCTAAAAGGTGATGCTAACGACTACGTAGGTAAAGGATTGTCTGGTGGAAAGATTTCAATTATGCTTTCACATGAAAGTAATTTAATTTCAAACGAAAATACTATTATTGGAAATACTGTTCTTTATGGCGCAACCTCAGGCAAATTATTTGCTGCGGGCCAAGCTGGAGATCGATTTGCTGTAAGAAATTCAGGAGCAGTTTCAGTAATAGAAGGATGTGACTCTAATGGATGCGAGTATATGACTGGAGGAACAGTTGTGATCCTTGGAAATGTTGGAGATAATTTTGCTGCAGGTATGACAGGTGGAATGGCTTTTATTTATGATAAATCATTAGAATTTGAAAAAAAAATAAATTCAGACTCAGTTGTTTGGCAAAACGTTGAAACAGAATACTGGAAAAATTTCTTAAAAAACCTGATACAAGAACATTACTCTGAAACACAATCAACAATATCAAAAAAAATGATTTCTAATTTTGATGAGGAAATAAAAAATTTTGTTCAAGTGTGTCCTAAGGAAATGTTGGACAAGCTTAAAAATCCAATCACTTTTAAATCAAAAACAAAAGAAGCTATTTAATCATAGTAATAAGTTCTTCCTTAATTAATTTAAGCCATTTAGGTGAAGATAGACTGTGATCGCCATTTTTAACAAGAACTAATTTTTTTTTTGCACCTGTAAAAATTTTTAAGGTTTTTTTTGAATATGAGATTGGAACAGCCTCATCTTTTTCACCATGTATCATTGTAACATTTATCCTTGATCTGATTTTTTTATTTAATACTTTATTTTTTCTCCCATCTTTAATTAATTGAAGAGTTATCGGATATACATAATCTCCGTGTTTTAAATTATAAATACCCTTTTTAATTAATTCTGATTTCATTTTTTTAGAAAATTTTTTCCACATGAGATTTTCTAAAAAATCTGGAGCAGAACCAATTCCTAAAAATCCAATAATTTGACTTTTGAAGTATTTAAATAAGTTTAAACTTATCCATGAACCCATACTTGAACCTACAAGTATGAAATTATTTTTTTTTAATATTTTTGAGATCAATACTTTTGCATCTCTTGACCATTTTGAAATATTACCATTTATGAATTTTCCTGATGATTTACCGTGGCCAGTATATTCGACAGCTAAAAAACTAAGTTTATTCTTTTTGGCAAAATTTAGAAGGCTTTTAGGTTTTTTGCCCTCTAAATCTGACATAAAACCATGTAAAAAAACAATATACACACTATTTTTTTGGACAAAATTTAAATATCTTATTTTTTTTGTGCTTGAGAATTTCAAATATTTGAATCTATTCATAAAAGTTTATTAGTTTTATCTATTATTATATAATCTAATCTGATGTCGTCTAATATTAAAGTTTTACAAGTTATCCCTAAATTAGGTTTTGGAGGAGCTGAAACTGGGTGTTATGACATCGCTCATTATTTAACAGAAAATGACTGTCAATCTTTTATAGTTACTAGTGGTGGAGAGCTGATAAAATTTGTTGATAAAAAAAAAGTAAAGTTAATAAGACTTCCAGTGCATAGTAAAAATCCCCTTTTAATATTTGTTAATTCAATAATTTTAATTGGAATAATTCTATTTTATAACATTTCTATAGTGCATGCGCGAAGTAGAGCTCCAGCTTGGTCGTGCTTGCTTGCTACAAAGTTAACAGGACGAAAGTTTGTTACTACGTTTCATGGGACCTACAACTTTATTGGTAAATTAAAAAAGCTTTATAATTCCGTTATGGTAAGATCTGATTTAATAATAGCTGGATCTAACTTTATTTTTTCACACATCAAAGAAAATTATACCGAATATTTTAAATCAAAAAAAAAATTTCTAGTTATTTTTAGAGGTATAAATGTTGATTACTATGACCAATCTACAATACTTGAAACTGATGAAAAAAAACTTCTTAAAAAATGGGAAATAATTAAGGAAAAAAAAATTATTTTAATGCCTGGAAGATTAACTTCATGGAAAGGTCAAGAATTATTCATAGAAGCAATAAATTTAGTTAAAATCGAATTGGGCTATGAGGCTTTCAATGTTGTAATTTTAGGAAGTGATCAAGGTAGAAATTTATATAGAAAAAAATTAGTTAGATTGATTGAGCAATACAGATTGACCAATCAGATTAAACTAATAGATAATTGTGAGAATATGGCTTTAGCTTACAAGGTTTCAGATATAGTTATTTCAGCTTCTATAGAGCCCGAAGCTTTCGGTCGTGTTGCAGTTGAGGCACAATCAATGGAGAAACTTATTATAGCTAGTAATATAGGTGGCTCAAACGAGACTATTATAAATGGAAAAACTGGTTTTCTATTCGAGTCTGGAGATGCAGTATCTTTAAGCAAACAAATTATAAGAGCTATTACAATGGACGATCATTCCTTGAGATTGATAGGAAAAGAGGGAAGAAAAAACATTATAAAAAAATTTAATGTTGAAAAAATGTGTTTTTCTACTTATTCAGAGTATAAAAGATTAATTAATTAAATGCCGAAAATTACACTACCCGACGGAAAAAGTCTTAAATTTCCAAATGAAGTTACAGGATTAGAAATTGCTGAAAAAATAAGCAAATCTCTTTTAAAGCAAGCCTTGATAATGAGTGTCGATGGAGAATTAAAAGATTTATACTTTCCAATTGAAAAAGATTGTTTAGTAAAAATTTTTACAGCAAAAGATCCTGAAGGATTAGAGGTTATAAGACATGATGCTGCACACATAATGGCTATGGCTGTCCAAGAACTATATCCTGGAACACAGGTGACCATTGGACCAGTAATTGAAAATGGTTTTTATTATGATTTTGCTCGAAAAGAACCTTTTACAGAAGATGATTTAATAAAAATAGAAAAAAGAATGTTAGAAATAATTGACAAAGATGTAAAAACAAGAAAAGAGGTTTGGGAAAGAGATAAAGCGATTAATCACTTTAAAAAAATTGGTGAAAAATACAAAGCTGAAATAATAGAAAGTATTCCAGAAAATGAGGAATTAACTATTTATCATCATGGTGATACTTGGCACGATTTGTGTAGAGGTCCACACCTTTTATCTTCTGGAAAAATAGGCAAAGCATTTAAGCTTATAAAAGTTGCAGGAGCTTATTGGCGCGGTGACTCTAAAAACGAAATGTTACAAAGAATCTATGGAACTGGCTGGGCGTCGCAAAAAGATTTAGATGATTATTTAAAAAGAATTGAAGAGGCAGAGAAAAGAGATCACAGAAAACTTGGTAAAGAAATGGATCTTTTCCATTTTAGAGAAGAAAGCCCAGGATCTGTTTTTTGGCACGAAAAAGGGTGGGCTTTATTTCAAAAATTAATTAATTACATGAGAGCACGCCAAGACGCAGCAGGATATCGAGAAGTAAATACTCCTGAGGTGTTGGATAGATTATTATGGGAAAAATCAGGGCATTGGGAAAAATATGGAGAAAATATGTATACATCTGAAACGCCTGATGAAAAAGTTTTCGCGATTAAACCTATGAATTGTCCTGGCCATATTCAAGTTTTTAATCAAGGCTTAAAGAGTTATAGAGATTTACCTTTAAGAATAACGGAGTTTGGTAAAGTACACCGTTACGAACCTTCGGGTGCTTTACATGGACTTTTAAGAGTAAGGGCGTTCACTCAAGACGATGCACATATTTTCTGTTCCGAAGAGCAAATTACTAGCGAATGCTTAAATGTAACAAATTTAATTCTAGACATCTATAAAGATTTAGGTTTTGAAAATGTAGTTTTAAAATATGCTGATAGACCGGAGGTAAGAGTGGGTGAAGATAAAGTTTGGGATAAGGCGGAGGCATCATTATTAGAAGCGGTCAAAGCTTCAAAGTTAGAATATAGTATTAACAAGGGGGAAGGTGCTTTTTATGGACCAAAAATAGAATTTGTTTTAAGAGATGCAATTGGACGAGATTGGCAGTGTGGAACAGTACAAGTCGATTTAAACTTACCTAAAAGATTAGATGCCTCCTATGTTGCTAAAGATGGAACAAAAAAAGTTCCTGTGATGTTACACAGAGCTTTATTTGGATCACTTGAGAGATTTATTGGAATTTTGATTGAGAATTACGCAGGAAAATTTCCATTTTGGATATCTCCACTTCAAACAGTTGTGAT
Source organism: uncultured Pelagibacteraceae bacterium (assembly GCA_902516625.1). GTDB lineage: Bacteria > Pseudomonadota > Alphaproteobacteria > Pelagibacterales > Pelagibacteraceae > Pelagibacter. The sequence continues at coordinate 6,288 of CABXYU010000001.1, forward strand.
CCCAATCTCAGAAGATTTTAAGGATTATGCTAGTAAAGTTTCACAAAAAGTTAAAGAAGCTGGAATGAGTTCTATGGTTGATTTAAAAAATCATAATTTGAATTATAAAATTAGAGAACATTCACTGGCAAAAGTCCCCCTTTTGTTAATTTGTGGTAAAAAAGAGGTTGACAGTAACTCAGTAACCATTAGAAGATTGGACTCTAATAAACAAGAAAACATGGAATTAAAACTATTTCTAAAAAAATTCTCTGCTTTAAACAAAGCATCTTCAAAAAATTAGGTGGCAGATTTTAAACAAAATTATTTTCAAAGAAGAACAAAAGATCGTGGTCCCCGATCTAATAATAGAATTTCGTCACCAGAAGTTCAAGTTATAGGAAGCGATGGAGAAAATTTAGGTATAATAAATACGAATGAAGCTATCTCAATGGCAAAAAATCAAGGCCTTGATTTAATAGAGATAGCACCAAATGCCAATCCTCCAGTGTGTAAAATAATGGACATGGGCAAATTTAAATATGATGCTCAAAAAAAAGCCAACCTTGCAAAAAAGAAACAAAAAATAATATCGCTTAAAGAAATAAAGATGAGGCCAGTTACAGAGACTCATGACTATGAGTTTAAAGTTAAAAATGCAAAAAAGTTTATTGCAAAAGGAGATAAAGTAAAATTTACAATTAGATTTAAAGGACGTGAACTTCAGCATTCTCACTTAGGCAACGAACTCATGACAAAAATAAAAGAAGACATGAAGGATATAGGCAAAGTAGAATTACATCCAAAATTTGATGGAAAACAAATGATTATGGTGATTCAACCATTATAAATTTATAGGTTGTAAATCTTTATCATTCTTTGTATAACCTCGCACGATTATGCCGAAATTAAAAACAAAAAGCTCAGCTAAAAAAAGATTTAAAATCTCTGCGAGAGGTAAAGTAATAACTGCTCAGGCAGGCAAAAGGCACGGCATGATTAAAAGAACAAATTCGCAAATAAGAAAATTAAGAGGAACGACTACTCTTTCAAAACAAGATGGAAAAATTGTAAAGTCTTATATGCCTTACAGTTTAAGAGGATAAAATGGCAAGAGTTAAAAGAGGTGTAACTAGTAGATCAAAACACAAAAAGGTTTTGAAATCTGTTAAAGGTCAATGGGGCAGAAGAAAGAACACTATAAGAGTTGCAAGGCAAGCAATGGAGAAAGCTATGCAGTACGCTTATAGAGATCGTAGAAACAAAAAAAGAGATTTCAAATCACTTTGGATACAAAGAATTAATGCAGGTGTAAGAGCTGAAGGATTAACTTATTCTAAGTTTATTTATGGATTAAATAAATGTGGAATTAAGATAGATAGAAAAATCCTAGCTGAGATAGCATATGATAGCCCAGAAGCCTTTAAAACTATTGTTCAAAAAGCACAATCTGCTTTAAATTAATCTTCACTATTGTTTTATTTTGCTGAAGAAATAATCTGTATAAATGTCAGATCTTAAAAAAATAAAAAATGAATTTCTTTTAAGGTTAAATGAGAAATTAAATTTAACGGAAATAAATAATATAAAGACTAATCTATTTGGAAAAAATGGGCTGATCTCGTCACAATTCAAGAAAATTGGAACAATTGATGCGCATGAGAGAAAAAAATTTGCATCTGATTTGAATATTATAAAAGATGAACTTCAAGAATTAATTAATTTAAAGATTAATGAAATTCAAAATTCAGAAATTAATGCAAAATTAGAGAAAGAAAAGATTGATGTCACTTTACCAGAAAGAAATTTTGTTAGAGGAAAAATTCATCCAGTCTCACAAACAATTGATGAAATATCCTCTATTTTTTCAGAAATAGGCTTTAGTGTTGAAGAGGGACCAGATGTTGAAAATGAGTATAATAATTTCACAGCACTTAATACTCCAGACAATCATCCAGCAAGAGATATGCACGACACATTTTACCTAGATAAAAAAAAAGAAAAACTTTTAAGAACACACACTTCGCCTGTTCAAATTAGAACGATGTTAAAAGATAAACCTCCTTTTAAGATTATTGCTCCTGGAAGAACTTACAGATCAGATAGCGATCAAACTCATTCACCAATGTTTCATCAAGTTGAAGGACTTTATATAGATAAAGAAATCAATATGGGACATTTGAAGGGGTGTTTGAATTATTTTATTAAAGAATTTTTTGAAGTTAAAAAAATTAAGATGAGATTTAGACCAAGTCATTTTCCATTTACTGAGCCATCTGCTGAGGTTGATATAGGATATGAAATAAAAGATGGAAAAATAGTAATTGGAGAAGGCAATCAATGGCTAGAAATTTTAGGTTGTGGAATGGTTCATCCTAATGTTTTGAAAAATGTAAAAATTGACTCCTCAAAGTTTCAAGGATACGCATTTGGAATTGGAATTGATAGATTAGCTATGCTCAAATATGGCATCAATGATTTAAGAGCATTTTTTGATTGTGATTACAGATGGTTAAATCATTTTGGATTTGATCCTCTTGATGTACCTACTAACTATAGAGGTTTAAGTCGATGAAAATTACATTTGATTGGCTTCAAGATCACTTAAAAACTAATTTAAAAGAGAAAAATCTGTTGGAGAAACTTACCAATATAGGACTAGAAGTAGAGAGCGTTGAAAGTCTTTTTGCTGAAAATGAATTATTTAAAATAGCAAAGATCATTAATACTGAAAAACACCCAAATGCAGATCGATTAAAAGTTTGTGATGTTAGTGTTGGAGAAAAAGAATTTAAAAAAGTTGTTTGTGGGGCTTCTAATGCAAAAGAGGGATTAATTACCATATATGCGCCGCCAGGTGCAACTATTCCAAAATCTAAAACAAAATTAGTAATAGCTAAAATTAGAGGTGTTACTTCTCATGGTATGCTTTGTTCAGGGTCTGAATTAAATTTGTCTGATGAAAGTGATGGAATAATCGAATTACCAACCAAATATGAAAAAAATATTGGTAAGAGCTTTTTTTCAAAATCAAAATCTAATTTTATTGATTTGTCAATAACACCTAACAGATCAGATTGTCTTGGTGTTAGGGGTATAGCCAGAGACCTTGCTGCATCAGGTTTTGGAAAATTATTGGAATTAAAAGAAAAAAAAATAAAATCAAAAAAAAAACAAAATTTAAAAGTAAAAATCATTAAAGAAAAAAACCAAGGATGTAATACTTTTGGAAGTTGTTTAATTACTAATGTAAAAAATATAGAAAGTCCTAAATGGCTAAAAGATAAATTGAGTTCAGTTGGTCAAAAACCAATTTCTGCAATAGTTGACGTTACAAATTACGTCATGCTTGATATAAATCGTCCACTACATGCCTATGATGCTGATAAAATTGAAAAAGGGATAATTGTTCGAAACTCCAAATCAGGAGAAGAATTTACTGCACTAGATAATAAAAATTATAAGTTAGAAAAGGGCATGTGTGTTATCAGTGATTATAAGGGAGTTTTAGGTTTAGGTGGAATTATTGGTGGAACTAGATCAGGAACAGAATTAAATACTAAAAATATATTGTTAGAATCAGCCTATTTTGAGCCTTCATCTATAAGAAAAACATCTAAAAAATTAAATCTTGATACGGATGCAAAATTCAGGTTTGAAAGAGGCGTTGATCCATTGTCAATTGAAGATGGATTGAATAAAGCTGCTTTATTGATCAAAGAAATTTGTGGTGGTGAAATTAGTAAAATTGATATTCAAAAAATTGGAACTTACAAAAATAGAATTATCAAGTTCGATACTAATTTATTTAAAAATATATCTGGATTTAATATTTCCTCTAAGGAAATGGTGAAGATTCTAGAAAATCTTGGTTTTATATGTAAAAAAGAAAAAAAATATCTTAAATTAATAGTTCCTTCTTGGAGACCTGATATTACACAAGAAATAGATATCGTTGAGGAATTGTTAAGAATAAGCGGTTATGATAAGATAAAAATCATTAATCCTGTTAAAGAGAGAACTAAATCTACTTTAACTCAAACTCAAAAGTTGTTTCACTTTTTACAAAGAGCTGTTGCTTCAAAAGGTTATTTGGAGGCAATCACTTGGTCTTTTACAGATGAAAATTATAATGCTCCCTTTAGAGGCGATAATAAAAATATTGAAATTGTAAACCCAATAAGCTCAGATCTAGGAGTTTTAAGAAACTCAATATTTTCAAATTTAATTATGCATATTAGTAAGAATTTGGATAGAGGCTTTAAAGATTTATCAATTTTTGAAATTGGACCTGTCTTTACTGGTGTTAATCCAGGTGAACAAAATACGGTAGTATGTGGTTTGTCATCGGGTAAAAAATCTAGATTGTCCTGGATTGAAAAAGACAGAGATGTTGATATTTTTGACATAAAAAAAGATGTTATTCAAACATTAGTTGAAGCAGGATATAATTATAATGAATTTTTTATAGATAACGAAACACCTAATTATTATCATCCAGGAAAATCAGGAAGATTATTTTTAAATAAAAGCAAAGATCAGGTAGCAGCCTTCTTTGGTGAAATCCACCCAAATATATTAAAAAAACTAGATGTTAAAACAGAAAATTTATTAGGATTTGAAATTTTTTTGGATAATTTAGAAATAATCAAAAAAACTCTAAATAAACAAAAAATAAAATTTAATGTTTCAGATTTTCAAAAGTCAGAGAGAGATTTCGCATTTATAGTAAACAAAGATGTTAAAGCACAAGATATGGTTAATGCTATTTCAAGTGTAAATAAAGATTTAATAAAAAATGTAAAAGTTTTTGATGTTTATGAAGGTCAAAATATTCCAAATAATCAAAAATCAATAGCAATTAGTGTAACGATACAGTCAGCTGAAAAAACCCTAAATGATAATGATTTAGAAAATATTAATAATTTAATAATTAAAGCAGTTGAAAATAAAACTGGTGCTAAAATAAGATCGTAAATAATAATATGAGCACTATTGAAAATATTAGAAATTTTGCAATTATTGCTCACATAGACCACGGAAAATCAACCATAGCTGACAGAATTATTCATAGATGTGGTGGATTAACAGAAAGAGAGATGAAGGCTCAGGTTCTTGATTCTATGGATATTGAAAGAGAAAGGGGCATTACAATTAAAGCTCAAACTGTAAAATTGAATTACAAATCAAAAGATGGAAAGGATTATATTCTCAATATAATAGATACCCCAGGCCATGTAGATTTTAGCTATGAGGTGAGTAGATCACTTTACGCATGTGAAGGATCAATATTAATTGTTGATAGTACTCAAGGAGTTGAGGCACAAACACTAGCTAACGTTTATCAGGCTTTAGATATTAATCATGAAATAATCCCAGTATTGAATAAGATAGACTTGCCTGCTTCAGATCTCAACAAAACAAAAAAACAGATTGAGGATGTAATAGGTATAGATACCGATAATGCTGTTCCATGTTCAGGAAAAACAGGCGAAGGTATTGATGAAATTCTAGAACAAATTGTCACAAAATTGCCCAGTCCAAAAGGCAATCTTAGTGAGGATTTAAAATGTTTATTAGTAGACAGCTGGTATGACACTTATTTGGGAGTTGTAATATTAGTAAGAATTATCAATGGTAAAATTACTAAAAATATGAAAGTTAAAATGCTTTCAACCAATCAAGATTACGTTGTTGAAAAAGTTGGAGTTTTTACTCCTAAAGTTAAAGATGTAGAAGTACTGTATACAGGCGAAATAGGTTTTATTACGACTGGTATTAAAGCTTTATCTGATACAAAAGTTGGAGATACAATATGTGACGCATCTAAACCTAATATCGATCCATTGCCTGGTTTTAAACCAAGTAAACCAGTAGTATTTTGTGGATTATTTCCCGTGGATAGCTCGGAATATCAAAAATTAAAAGATGGATTAGCAAAGTTACAATTAAATGACTCAAGCTTTTCATTCGAGGCTGAGGCTTCTTCTGCTTTAGGACTGGGTTTTAGATGTGGTTTTTTAGGACTTCTCCATCTTGAAATTATTACTGAAAGATTAGAAAGAGAATTTGATGTAAATCTTCTGACAACTACCCCAGGAGTTGTTTACAAGATAAATTTGAATAAAGGGGATATTGTTGATTTACAAAATCCTTCAAGTTTACCTGATCCAACTCTTATTAAATCCATCGAAGAACCATGGATAAAAGCAACCGTTATAACTCCAGATCAATACCTAGGATCAATAATTAAATTATGTCAGGATAAAAGAGGTATTCAAGTAGATTTATCTTACTCTGGTAATCGAGCAGTTTTAACTTATGAGCTTCCTCTAAATGAAGTCGTATTTGATTTTAATGATAGAATTAAATCTATGACAAGTGGTTATGCAAGTTTTGATTATGAAATTATAGAACATAGGGAAGGCGAATTAGTTAAATTGGGTATTTTGGTAAATGGAGAACCAGTTGATGCTTTAGCAATGATGATTCATAAAGATTTTGCACAAAGAACAGGTAGAGAAGTTTGTGAAAAACTAAAAGATTTAATTCCAAGACATAATTTTATGATTCCAATACAAGCAGCTATAGGAGGTAAAATAATTGCTAGAGAAACAATAAAGGGTTTTAAAAAAGATGTTCTTACAAAAATTCATGGAGGTGGAGCGACTGATAGAAAAAGGAAACTTCTTGAAAAACAAAAAAAAGGTAAAGCAAGATCAAAACAATTTGGTAGAGTAGAAATACCGCAAGAAGCATTTATTGGTGTATTGAAAATAAATAAAGAATAAGATGAGCCTCAAATTATCCTTTCAAAAAATATTCAAAAACTTTTTTCAAATTATATTTAAAATTTTTTACGGAAAAATAACTTTTTCAAAAATTGAAAAATTAAATTTTGAAAAATTTAAAATTGATGAAATCTCTCATAAGAATATCAGATATAAGATAAATGAAGCGCTGTATAAGGTCCCTAAAGCCAGAGTATATACTGATACAGTTGAACATGTTGCGATCATTCAAAAAAATAAGTTAATTCCTAAAGTTTCTTATCAGCAAGTTGATAGTTACTTGAGAGATGAAAACTTTAATACAACTCTTAAAATTGGAACTCCTAGAGTAATTAAAAAATTTTGTGGGAATATACTCTCATTAGTACAAGGTGCGAGTGGAAACAATTATTTTCACTTTTTATTTGATATTGTAATCAAAATTGAACTCGCCAAAAGAGCATTTCCACCTCAGAAAATTGATTATTTTTATTTACCAAAGAAAGAGAAATGGCAAATAGATATATTGTCTGAATTAAACATTGATGAGAAAAAAATAATTGACAGCAGTGAGTTTAGACATGTTTCAGGAGACAATATTCTTGCGCTTGAACACCCCTGGTACAAAGAAGGTTTAATTCAAGAGGGTGTAAATAACTTACCTGAATGGATAATTTTTTTTCTACGTGAAAGATTTATAGATATGGCAAAAGAGTTTAATAATAATGAGCTTGTTTATATTGATAGATCTGATTCTATTAATAATCGTTGCAAGTTCACAAACAATGATGAGATAATTGATATTGTAGAAAAAAAAGGTTTTAAAAGTTATAGAGTGAGCGATCTAAACTTTTTTGAGCAAATTTATTTATTTAAAAAAGCAAAAGTAATTTTAGGTCCACATGGTGCTGCATTTTCAAATTTAATTTTTTCAAGTAAGGGATTAAAACTATTTGAAATTATACCATCAGATCATTTAAGTTTAAAATGTAAAAGATTTTCAAATTTCCTAAAATTTGACTATAGAAGATTTAATTTAAAAAGGATTCAAGATAAAGATGGTGATATGGAAATGGATAAAAAAATATTGATGGATATTCTAGATTCAATTTGAACTATCTGAAATATATTTTAAAACACCTTCGTAACTTAAAATTCTCATATATTCTTCGTGATTTTCATAAAAATCTTTAAATTTAAGTTTTTTAAAATCTTTAATTTTTAAATTGAGTAGTTTTTTATTTGAATTTTTTTGAATTAAAGAGACACCCTGATCAATCTTACATGTAATTATGTCACAATCTAATCTTGTTCTAAAATTAACAATCGCTTTCCATACATCGCCATTCCAAATCATTTTATATCTTGGTACTGCTTGTTGATGTAATGTGTTTGGCAAAGTATCATGTAGGAGAATAATTCCACCTACATTTAGAAAGTCTAAAGAATTCTGGATATCTCTACAAACTTGGTCATACTCATGTAAACCATCTATAAATATACAATCAAATGTTTTTTTATTTTGTGAAAAAAAGAAATCACTTGTTCCTTTAAAATTTCCACCCGAGAAGGGATCAACCCCGATTTTAAAATCGATATTAATTTTATTAAATGAATTATTATCATCACAACCTAATTCAAGGTATGTTTTAAATTTTTTAAAAGTAATTATTTCTTTAATCAAATCCCATCGATTAATATTTTCTGGAAAAGAAAAATTTATCTTTTTATTAAATCTTTCTTTGAAAAAAAAATGATATAATCTATTTATCTTGAATTTTATTTTTTTTTTTGTCTCCAATTACATTATCCAATCTTTAAGTGTGCTTTTATTATCACAAATGTAGTCTGGAAAAGTTTCATCTAATTCAATTTTTTCAAATTTCCAGCCTCTTTTAAAAAGATCTCTTTTTTGTGAAATATTTTTTTCTATTATCTCGATATCTGCATATCCAGAACTAGAAAATTCTTTATGTGCAAAAGTTTTTAATTTCACAGAAATCTCTTCAGGATCTAATAGGTTATTAAAATGCCATCCACCATCACTGATTAATTCAATATTTTTATTTTTGTAAAATTTCCAGAGCGGTGAATATAAATTTTTTGATAATATTTTTTGCCTCATATAATCTATAGACTTTAAATTTTTGAATTTACAAACTCTAGTGCCTTCCCAAGGACTTTCAAATTTGTTAAACAGATTAAATTTATAACAAAAGCATCTTTGCATAAATATACCAAATTTTTTTTTTATATTTATTTCCATTAATTTTTTTGGATTTGGAATTTCGTCTGGATCAGAAAACATCACATAGTCCTCGTCATGTGCTTTTTTCAAACCATTAAAAATAAATTCTCTTTGTTCTGCTTGGTTTTGCCATTCATTGTTATTTTTTTTGAAAGGTTTATCTATTACTAAATGGATTAATTTATTTTTAAATTTTTCATTTTTAAGATTAAAATTTAATTCCTTCTTTTTTCCCTTATGATCATAATAAGACTCACATACAACAAAATAATCTACTACATCGTTTAAAATTTCAAATCTTAAGTTCGTAATAAAATTTTCTCTAAAAAAAGTTATAGTGTCAAATATTTTCATCTTTTAAGTATAAAATTTTTAAGATTTTCTAATTCACTGTACTTTGGTTTCCAATAAGGTAATTTTTGAAATTTAAAAATTTTATCATTTATAATTTTTTTATTTCCCCAAATAATTTTTAACTGAAAATTTTTATTCTTCTTAAGATGTAAAATAATTTTTGAAATACTAAAATTTTTGTTATTGACGATATTATAGTCGCCGCTTTTAATATTTTTTAAAACAGCAATCATTGTTGCATTCACTATATCTTTAACATTCAATAAATTAAGTGATAATTTTTTTGAGATAATTTTTATTTTCTTTTTTTTAAAATTATTATCCTTTATTACATTAATTATTTTTTTTCTTATATCGTTTTCACCGTAAGTGTCTGAAACATACAAATTTAAATAATTAATTTTATTATTTTTTTTTTTATAGAATTTAAGTATTTCGAGAAATGCATTTTTTGAAGCAGAGTAAAGATTTGCTGGTTCTTTCCTTTTAGAATTAAAATTTTGCCAAACTGTGCAAAAATTTATAAAACTCTTTACTCTCATACCATTAAGATTTTCCAATATAATGTTCCCGAACTCTATATTTGCTTTTGTAATTTTTGAAATATCCTTTTGCGTATGTTCTTTAATATAATTTGTTGCACAATGAATAACTATATCTACTTTAATTTTTTTTAATTTTGAATTCAAATCATCATGATCTTTGAAATATATAAATTTCAAATTTCTATTTTTTGAAATCTTATTAATTCTTGTTGTTGCGTAAAAAAAATTTGATTTTACTAAATTCTTTAAAATGTTTGATCCTAAAAAACCACTTGAACCTGTAATAAGTATTTTTTTCATTATATTCGGCTGTAATTGCTTATATGTATAACATAAAGTATAAAATTCTAAATAATACTGAATATTAATTAAAATTTTGAATGGAGAGGTGGCCGAGTGGTTGAAGGCGCACGCTTGGAAAGCGTGTAAAGGGGAAACCCTTTCATGGGTTCGAATCCCATTCTCTCCGCCACAAAATAATCATTATAATTCAATATAAATTGAAGCAAAATAAATTATATCTTCTCTAAATAAAAAAGATTTTTATGTAAAAAATGGTATAATTATATTTTTCCTAATTATAAAAATGAATAATAAAAATAATTACCAAGCAGACTCAATAAAAGTTTTAAAAGGACTAGAAGCAGTAAGAAAAAGACCAGGAATGTACATTGGTGATACTGATGACGGGACTGGACTACATCATATGGTTTATGAAGTGGTAGATAATTCTATTGATGAGGCTTTAGCAGGATATTGTAAGAATATTTTTGTAACAATTAATAATGATAATACGGTCACTGTTAGAGATGATGGAAGAGGTATTCCAATTGATATACACAAAGGTGAGAAAAAATCAGCTGCAGAAGTAATAATGACCCAGCTACATGCTGGAGGAAAATTTGATCACGATTCTTATAAAGTTTCAGGTGGACTTCACGGAGTAGGTGTATCAGTAGTAAATGCATTATCTGAAAAATTAAAATTAGAAATTTATAGGGATAATAAAAAATATTTTATAGAATTTAATGATGGAGAAGCTAAGGCTCCTTTAAAAATAATTGGAAAAGCTAAAGAAACTGGAACCCAAATAACATTTTTGCCATCAAAAAAAACTTTTTCCTCAATTAAATTCAGTGCAAACATTCTAATTAAGAGAATGAGAGAACTTGCATTTTTGAATAAAGGTATAAAAATTACTTTTAAAGATGGAAGTCAAAAAAAAGAAAAAACAAATGAATTTAAATATGAAGGGGGAGTGTTAGAATTTGTAGAATTTCTCGACGATAAGAGAGAAAAATTACTTAATAAAAATGGAAATAATCTTTTCAAAAAACCAATATATATTGAAGGAAAAAAAGAAGGAGTAGAAATAGAATGTTCATTAAAATGGAATGCAAGTTATTCAGAAGATGTTTTTCCATATACAAATAATATTTATCAAAAAGATGGTGGAACACATCTTTTGGGTTTTAGGAGTGCTTTAACAAGAATAATCAATAAGTATGCAAATGAGCATAATCTATTAAAAAAAAATAAATTGAGTATTTCAGGTGACGATATAAAAGAGGGATTGACTTGTGTTCTTTCGACAAAAATTCCAGATCCAAAATTTTCATCTCAAACAAAAGATAAACTAGTATCATCTGAAGTAAGAAATATAGTTGAAACAATTATAAGCGAAAAATTGTCTATCTGGTTTGATCAAAATCCGTCGGTATCAAAAATAATTTTAGCAAAAATCATCCAAGCTGCTTTAGCAAGAGATGTAGCAAGAAAAGCTAGAGAAAATGTAAGAAGAAAGGGCGCATTAGAATTAAGTGGGCTTCCTGGAAAATTAGCGGATTGTCAAATCGGAAAACAAGAGGGTACAGAATTATTTATAGTAGAGGGAGACTCAGCTGGAGGTTCCGCCAAACAAGGAAGGAACAGAGCAAATCAAGCTGTTTTACCCTTGCGTGGAAAAATTTTAAATACTTATGTTGAGGAGCTTGAAATAAAAAAAAATGGCAATTTAAATAAAAACGGAGCTGATCAAAGAACAAAAGCGCTCTCCAAAATGATTTCATCCAATGAAATTGTAACACTAATTAATGCACTTGGTTTAGACCCAAAATCGCAAGAGATAGATTTAAAAGATTTAAGATATGGAAAAATAATAATAATGACTGATGCCGATGTTGATGGTTCGCACATCAGAGCTTTGCTTTTAACTTTTTTCAATAATAAACCTTTTAATAAATTAATCCAAAATGGATATGTTTACTTGGCTCAACCCCCATTATTCAAAATAAATAAGGGAACAAAAGGAATTTATATTAAAGATGAAAAAGAACTTGAGGATTACATTATAAATAATAGCAAAGATTTAAAAAAGATTAAAAAAGGATCAAAAGAATTTATAAAAGAATTAGAAATTGAAAAATCAAAGATGAGTATTCAGAGATTTAAAGGTCTTGGGGAAATGAATCCTGGTGAACTATGGAACACAACTTTAGACCCAGAAAATAGAAATTTGCTACAAGTACAATACTCAAAAGATGATAAAAAAGACCAAATGTTGATACATACTTTGATGGGTAACGATGTGGCTCTAAGAAAAGATTTTATAATATCGAATGCGATAAATGTTCAAAATTTAGATATTTAAAAAATGAAGTTTTTTGAAACTTCAAAATCTTATTCTTTAAAAAAATCAACATACATTTCGTTGAGATGGATTGGTATAATTGGACAATTATTATCAGTTTATATAGTTTATTTTTATTTTAACTTTGATTTTGATTTCTTAAGCTCAAATTTGATTATTTGTTTGGGAATACTTAGTAATATTTACCTTGTCATCATTTACAAAAAAACCCAGTTATCTGATAGATCAGCTTTAATTTTCTTAATGATAGATATATTTCAATTAGGATCATTGATTTATTTGACTGGAGGAATTCTAAACCCATTTGTAATTTTTTTAATAATCCCAAGTGTTTTCGCGTCTTCGAATTTAGGATTTAGAACGAATATATTTTTAGTCTCAACTACAATTGTAATAATTATTTTTCTTACATTCTTTTCAGAAGAGCTACCATACCCACTTAATATTCATTTTCATGTTAGTCCCTATTATTATTATTCGATACCTAGCGCATTAATAATAGCAACAATTTTTCTAAATTATTTTGCAATTATTTTTGGTTCAGAATCAAGGCTAAGGAAAGAGGCCCTAAAAAAGATGGAAGAGGTAATGGCAAAAGAACATGAAATGTTGTCACTGGGTGGCCAAGCGGCTGCTGCTGCTCATTCTCTTGGAACTCCATTATCAACAATTAAGATAATCACTCAGGAACTTTTAAAACAATTTAAAAATCAAAAAGATGTTATTCAAGATATAGAATTGTTGTCTAGTCAAGTTGAAAGATGCAATAAAATTTTAAAAAAGTTATCATTAGAACCTAACCAGGAAGACGAGTTTATAGATGAAAATCTTACTATGAAAGATTATATAAAAGAAATTGTATCTTCTTTTAAAGAGACAAGTAATAAGGATTTTGTTTTAAATTTTGATCAAGATCTTAATTCAAAAAAAATAACTAAATCGATCGAAATTGTCTATGGATTAAGAAACTTTATTGGTAATGCAAATAAATTCAGCTCTAAGAAAGTTTATATTAGTTTAAAAAGCGATTCTAATTTAACTGAAATAACTATTGAAGATGATGGCAAAGGTTATCCGAACGATATTATCTCAAAAATTGGTGAACCATATTTAAAATCACTTAAGGAGAAAAATAAAAGTAAAATTGGTTTAGGGCTAGGTATGTTTATTGGAAAAACTCTTTTAGAAAAGAATTTTGCATCTGTAAATTGTAGGAATTCTCAAACAAGAAGTGGTGCAGAAGTAATTATTAATTGGAAAAATAAAGATCTTTTAAAAGTTTAATGTAATTTATTTTTTTTTTCGAATAAATTACTCAGTTGAGAAACCATAACATCACCAAGTTCATTTACATCAGTTATTTTAATAGCTCGACTATAGTATCTAGATACATCATGACCAATACCAATTGCTAAAATTTCAATATCACTTTTGTCTTCAATAAATTTTACCATTTTTTTTAAATGTTTTTCTAAAAAATCACCTGAATTAACAGATAAAGTTGAGTCATCAACTGGTGCTCCATCTGAAATTACCATAAGAATTTTTCTTTCTTCTCTTCTTTTTTTAATTCTACTATACGCCCATGCTATTGCTTCCCCATCAATATTTTCTTTAAGTAAGCCCTCTTTTAACATTAATCCCAAGTTATTTTTTGATTGTCTCCAGTGAGCATCTGCTCCTTTGTAAATGATATGTTGTAAGTCATTTAATCTCCCTGGCGTTTTGGGTTTACCATTTTTATTCCAGGCTTCTCTACTTTGACCACCTTTCCAATTTTTTGTTGTGAAACCTAATATCTCAACTTTAACTGAGCAACGTTCCAAAGTTCTAGATAATATATCAGCACAGATAGCAGCTATTGTTATTGGTCTGCCTCGCATAGAGCCAGAGTTGTCTATTAAGAGCGTAACAACTGTATCTTTAAAGTCTAAATCTTTCTCTTTTTTAAAAGATAAAGAATTATATGGATCCATTATTATTCTTGGTAGTTTTGAACTATCTAATAGACCTTCTTCTAAATCGAATTCCCAAGAACGATTTTGTTTTGCCAGTAATTGTCTTTGTAGCTTATTAGCAAGTTTCGTGATGATATCATGAAAACCCACTAGTTGTTGATCTAAAGATTTTCTCAATTTAACTGCTTCATCTGCGTTTTCTAAGTTCTCTGCTTTAGTAACTTCATCATACTGATTTGTATAAATTTTATAATCAATATCAGGTGAGCTAAAATTTTTTTTCTGAATTATCTGCTCATTTTTATCATTTTCGCTTTCACTATCTGTTAATTGTTCGTCTAGTTTATACTCATCAATATTATAATCAGATTCAGAAATCGACTCATGACTATCATCGTCTTTTAAATCTTTATTATCGTCATTTTCAGAATTTTTATCATCATTTGATGGGTTGTCTTGGCCATCATCCTGATTCTCCTCTTTACTTTCCTCATTATTCTCATCTTGAAAGATATCCATTTCTTGAAATATTTCAGAAAATTTTAAAGAATAATTATTTTGGTTTTCTAAATTAGATTTTAAAAATTTAGTATGTTTGAGAATTGAATTATCAAAATCTTTTTCCCAAAAACTTAACATTTTGTTTGTTGTAGCGTTCAACTCTATGTTGAGGAAATTTTTAAGCATATATAGCTCAAAAGCTTCGACAACAGGTACGTCTTCTTTAGAGTTTAGTTGGTCTTTTCTTTTTAAATTAATTTTTTCATTATAATTGTCTTTAAGGTTTTTCTCTATACCTTTAAGCATTTCAATACCTAGTGACTCATATCTAATTTTTTCAGCAATCGTATAAAGTGATTTATAAGATGAATTTGATGGAAGATTTTTTTTATAAATTTTTTCGTCTGAAAATTTTTTTTTTAAAGCTGATGAATCTGTTTTCGCTCTTGCCTCTATAAAATCTTTTTTTGTATCTAAATTTTGTAAGTCAAAAAATTCATTCTTTTTAGAACTATTATTCTCGTCTATCTTAAAATCATCAGAAATAACTTTAAATGTAGAATTAAGAGCTTGCTTTAACTTTTCTTTTAAATGAGCACTTTTATTGCTATTTTTCATTTAAATCTGAATGTTTACTAGCGACTCAGGCAGGTCTTCTCCAAAACATCTTTGATAATATTCTGCTATAGTATTTTTTTCAATTTCATCACATTTATTTAAAAAAGTGACCCTAAAGGCGTAGCCGGTATCTTTAAATATTTCTGTATTTTCTGCCCAATGTAAAACTGTCCTTGGACTCATTACTGTTGAAATATCTCCTGCAATAAATCCTTTTCTTGTTAATGACGCAACTTTAATCATGTTTGCAACTTTTTCTTTACCTTTTTGATTATTAAGAGATTTATTTTTTGCCAAGATTATTTCCATTTCTTTATCCAAACCTAAATAATTTAGAGTTGTTACTATATTCCATCTGTCCATTTGACCTTGATTTATTTGTTGAGTTCCATGATATAAGCCAGACGTGTCTCCGAGACCAACAGTGTTTGAAGTAGCAAATAATCTAAAAAAGTTATTTTGTTTAATAACTTTATTTTTATCAAGAAGGGTGAAATTTCCTTCGGCCTCAAGAACCCTCTGAATTACAAACATAACATCAGGTCTTCCAGCATCATATTCATCAAAAACTAAAGCAACTGGGTTTTGAATTGACCAAGGTAAAATGCCCTCTTTAAATTCTGTAACCTGTTTTCCATCTTTTAAAACAATCGCATCTTTACCTATTAAGTCAATTCTGCTGACGTGGCTATCAAGATTCACTCTTATACATGGCCAATTAAGTCTAGCTGCAATTTGTTCTATATGTGTCGATTTTCCTGTACCGTGATAACCTTGAACAAGAACTCTTTTATTAAATGCAAATCCTGAAATTATTGCAAGTGTAGTGTCTTTATCAAATTTATAATTTTTATCAATTTCAGGAACATAATCATTTTTTTTAGAAAAAGCATCTACCTCCATTTCCGAGTCGAAACCGAAAGTTTGTTTTAAAGATACTTTGATATCAGGTTGTATGTTTAAATCAGGCGTCAATTTTTTCCCTATAAGTGTTTTTTAATTGTGTGTAAGCTAAAGTAATTAATTTTAGTTTTTCCTCATATTTTTTATTACCCGAATTCATATCAGGGTGAAATTTTTTGACAAGGATTTTGAATTTTTCTTGAATTTTTTCCCATTTTAGACCAACCGAAATTCCCAGAATACTGAAAGCTTTAATGTCTTTATGATCAAATTTAAATTGACGCATGTGATTGTATTCACTTTTAAATTTATCTTTATCCAGCTCATCCTTCAATGTGTTATTCCAAAGAACTTTGAAAAAATTATCGGAAGAGCTAAAACTTTGAGTTGGTTTATGCCATATCATATCTGATTTTAAAAAATTTAAAACTTGATCATCACTCATTCCAGAAAAATAATTCCAATTTTTGTTAAATTCTTTTACATGTTCTAGACATAACATTCTAAACTTCTTGCTATTATCTTTTTCTATGGGTGCTTTGTATTCCCCTATTTCTTTACAATTATGCCAGTCACAAATATAATTCATTATAAAATAAATATTCAATATGGATATAAATGAGTTGATAGCAATTGTAAAAAAAAAAATTAAAAATCAAATTTTAATTGAAGATATAAAGATAGAAGACAAATCTTTTTTACATAAAAAACATAAATCGCACCAAGAAGGAAAATTTCACCTTAAGATTTCAATTAAATCAAATGAATTACATAGCATGGGTAAGATAGATAGTAATAAAAAAATATATAAAATTTTAGATGAAGAAATGAAAAAATACATACACTCGCTTCAAATATTAATTGATTAACTCGTCTCTCAAAAACTTTTCTAAATCTTTTTTTTTAAATTTATAATCAATTAAAGGTTTTTCGATTTTTTTTAATAAAACCAAATTAATCATTTCAGAATTGTTTTTTTTATCTTTGGTCATAAATGATATAATTTTTTTTAGATCTTTTAATGAAAAATATTTTTTCACATTTAAAGGAAATTTTGGGTTTTTCAGGTGATTTATCAAAGATAAATAATTTTTTTTATTTAAAAAATTTTTCCTAAAACTGAAATTTAATGCTGTTTTCATTCCTAATAATACAGCCTCACCATGATTTAATTTTCTTGAATAATTTAATGATGCTTCAAAGGCGTGACCAAAAGTATGACCAAAATTTAAAATTTTTCGTAAATTTTTTTCTTTTTCATCTTTTTCAACAACATTTTTTTTAATCTTACAACTTTCGAAAATTGCTTTTTCTATAAACGGTGACTGTAAATTTATTATAGACTCAACATTTTTATCTAGAAATTTAAAAAATCTTTTATTAAATATAATAGAGTGTTTTAAAATTTCCCCATAGCCACAAATTATTTCTCTTTTTGGAAGACTTTTTAAAAAAATACTATCACTGATAACAATTTTTGGCTGATAGAAACTACCAATTAAATTTTTTCCATATTTTGAGTTTATACCAGTCTTGCCGCCAATAGCTGAGTCTACCTGGGATAAGAGGGTTGTTGGAATATTTATAAACTGAAGCCCTCTTTTAAATTGACTTGCAACGAAACCAGCAACATCACCAGTTATACCTCCTCCTAAAGCTATTAAATAATCTTCTCTAGAAAAATTTTTTTTGAGTAAAGTTTCAAGTATAGAGTTTACAGTTTTTTGATTTTTATTCTTTTCATTTGCATTAATATAAAAAATATTTAATTTTTTATAAAATAATTTATTAATTTTAGTTACAAATTTTTTTGGAATATTTCTGTCAACTACCAACAAACATTTTTTAATATTAATTGAATTGTCTTTAAATATTTTTGGTAAAGTTAAAATTAAATTTTTTCCAATGTAAATTGGATATATATTTACACTTGTTTTAATTTTTAATTTAATAGGCTTCATAAATATTTATTACTTTTTTGATAATTTCATTTTTTGTTAAATTATCACAATTGATATTATACATTGCTTTTGAATAGATTTTAGATCGTTTTTTTGACAAATTAATTAATTCACTTTTATTAAGTTTATTAACAATAGGTCTTTTTGAACTATTTTTTATCCTTCTATATATTGTTTCTTCATCGCATTTTAACCAAAAAGAAAAATGATTTCTTTGAACTTCGTCTCTTATATTTTTATTCAAAAATGCTCCTCCTCCTAAAGAAATTACAATTTTCTTTTTTTTTAAAATATTAAGAGTAGTTTTCTCTTCAAGATTTCTAAAAAAATCTTCTCCCTTCATTTCAAATATTTTAGCTATACTAAGATTGAGTTCCTTTTCAATTAGTCGGTCAGTATCATAAAATTCCAAGTTTAATTTTTTTGAAATTAGCGAACCGATAGAAGTCTTACCTGAGCCCATCATGCCTAAAAAAACAATATTTTTTCTCGATTTCATAACTTTCTTTATTGAAAAAACACAAATATGTCTTAATTTGAAATTAACCAAAGCTATATGCAATTTATTAAAAAAACAAGTTCGAGAACAAATATTGTTGGGCTAGTAATGAAGCTAGGTATAATAGTGGTAATAATATTTGGAGTTGTATTTTTACTAAATAAAATAGATTTTCCAACACCCAAAAAAGAATTAGAAAAAATAATACCTAATGAAAATTTTAAAATTGTTAAATAAAAAAAATTTATCAATTATTTTTACCTTTTTAATCGTATTCAATTCTTTAGCTGAGGATAAACCAGTCGATATTTGGGATCTAAATAAAAAACAGATTGAGCAAGAGATTAAAGAGGAAAATAATAAAAAAAAAGATATTACAGAAAATTCATCAGAATTAAGTATTTATGAGATGCAAACTTCAAAAAATGAAAATGAGATAAGACTTGATCAAAATATTGATTCTAAAACTGTAAAGATTGTTGGTTTATATGATCCAGAGGATTATGGTTTAGATATAAATATGTGGTCAAATTCAAATGGTGATCAAATAAAAAATATTTTTATTAAATTGAACAGTTTAAATTTGTCAAATGATGCAAATGAAATATTAAGAATAGCACTTTTTACGAATGCTTATTATCCAAAAGCAAATATATCTGAAAAAGAATTTTTAAGATTTAAGTCAGAATGGTTAATTAAAAACTCAGATTTAAATTTGATTGAAGAATATTTGATCAAAAATCAAGTTATAAATTTGCATCCAAAATTAACAAAATACTTAGTTGATTATTATTTATCTGTTGCTGAATTAGAGAAAGCATGTCAAATTTTTAAAAAAAATCTTGAGCCTATAAGCGATGAATATTTATCAAAATTTAACATTTATTGTTTAATAGTTGATGGTAAAAAAGATGAGGCACAGATTATTTATGATTTGAAAAAAGAACTTGGTTTTAAAGATAAATATTTCGAAAATAAAATAAATTTTCTTTTTGGTTTTATAAATAATCCTGATGATAAAATATCTGAAAAGTCATTGCTAAATTTTCATTTGGCCCACCAAACAAATCGAGAATTTGTTTTTGACCCAAAGGCTAGCACAAATAAATTGATATGGAAATATTTGTCATCACATAACCTTTTAAATTCTTTTCAAAAAATAGATGTTACTGAACTTGAAAAAATATCAACTATTGAGTTAGCAGTTCATAATAAAAATTATCCGGAGAAGGATTTATTCAATATATATAAAAGATTTCAGTTTAATATAAATCAACTCTTAGAGGCACAGACATCATATAAATCAATGTCAAATATTGAGGCGAGAGCTTTAATTTATCAAAAAATACTACTTGAATCAGAAATGGTTAAAAAACTTAAATTGTTGAAAATTTTAAAAAATTCATTTGAGAATGAAAACATAGGAAATGCATTTGATACCGAGCTAAAAAAATTTCTCGAAGCAATGAATCCGTTAGAAATACCTGATAACTTAACAAGTTTTTATTATACAAATATTCAAATAAAAGTAGCAAAAGATAAAAAGATAAAATTTAATAATGATGTTTTACATCAATCAAAACTTTTAAATTATTTTAATAAAGACTATCCCAAATCAAAAATTGAAAAAGATATAAATAATTTTTTAAAGAAAATTAAAAAAAATAAAAAATACTTTCTTTCAAAAAAAGATATAATTTTTCTAGAGACATTAAAGTCTGATGGAGTAATTATAGAAAAAAAATATGAAGATTTATATGAAGTAGATATTTCCGAGATTCCAACAGATATTCAAGTGATGATAAATAACAATGAGAAAGCAGCCGCTTTGTTGAGAATAGCAGAAGTAATAGGTGAAGACAAAATTGAAAGAATGGACGAAGACACAATGTATTTTATAATCAGCACATTAAATCAACTAAATATTGATAGAATTCGAAATAATATTCTTCTAAAAGTTCTTCCTTTAAAAGTTTAAAAATTAGTTTATTTATTTATTTCATGACTATTAAAGATATTATTACTGTTCCTGATGAAACTTTAAAAAAAATTTCTGAACCTATAGTTAATTTTGGAGAAAGTGAAAAGAAACTTATCAGGGATTTATTTGAAACTATGTACAATTCAAAAGGCATTGGTTTAGCCGCAGTTCAAGTAGGTGTTCTCAAAAGAATTTTAGTAATAGATATTTCATCAAAAGATGAGAAAAAAAATCCGATGAGTTTCATAAATCCAGTTATCAGAAAACTTAGTTCTGAAACGTCAGTTTATGAGGAAGGTTGCTTGTCAATACCAGACACATTTATAGAAATAGAAAGACCAAAAACTTGTGAAGTTGAATATATAGATTTTGATGGAAAAAAAAAAATTTTTAAATGTGAGGGCCTTTTATCTACTTGTATTCAACATGAAATAAATCATTTAGATGGTAAATTGATAATTGATAATTTGTCTAAATTAAAAAGAGATTTTATAATTAAAAAAGTGTCTAAGGTGAAAAAAAATCCAGATAGAATTCTAGTTTAAAATGGCTAAAAAAATCATTTTTATGGGCACACCTTTATTTGCTGTACCAATTTTAAAATCTTTATATCAAAATGGTTTTCCAATAAGTGTAGTTTATACACAACCACCTCAAAAATCCCATAGAGGTCAAAAAATAAATAAATCGCCGATACAAGGAATATCTGAAACTTTAAATATAGATTTTAGATCACCAAAAAGTTTAAAAAATAATCAGGAAGAATATGAATTTTTAAAAAAATTAAATGCTGACCTCGCTATTGTAGTGGCATATGGGCAAATAATTCCAAAACATTTTTTGGATTTAACTAAAAATGGATTTATAAATATACATGCATCTATTTTACCTAAATGGAGGGGCGCGGCACCTATACAAAGATCAATAATGAATTTGGATACAGAGACAGGGATAAGTATAATGAAAATTGATGAGGCATTGGATAGTGGGCCAGTTAGCAAAATCTATAAAATAAAACTAGATCAAGATTTAAATACGTTAGATGTTTCAGAGAAGTTATCTCTCCTAGCAGCTGAAAAAATTTTAGATGATGTAGATGAAATCCTTGAGGAAAAATCAAAATTCATTGCACAAGATCACTCAAAGGCAACTTATGCAAAGAAAATAGATAAAAATGAAGGTCAAATTAATTGGAATGATGAAGCACTTAAAATTATCGGTAAAATTAATGGATTAGTGCCTTCACCAGGAGCTTATTTTAATTTTGTGGGTGAAAGGTATAAAGTTTTAAAAGCAGAAATTGGAAATGGAATTGGAAAACCGGGTGAGGTTTTAACTGATAAACTTGAGATTGCATGTGGAAAAAATAATTCTATAAAAATTCTTGAAATTCAAAGAGAAGGAAAAAAAATACAAAAAATCGGTGAGTTTATGCTTGGATCTCGTATTAAAAAAGGTTCAGTGATATCAAATGTATAAGTATCAAATCTTAATCGAATATGTTGGAACAAGTTTTAGAGGATGGCAAGTTCAAAAAAAAGGAAAAACGATTCAAGGTCTTATTCAAGAAAAAATTTCAAAAATATTAAACGAAAAAATAATTCTTTTTGGATCTGGTAGAACCGATAGAGGTGTTCATGCAATCGAACAATCAGCACACTTTGTGTGTAAATCTAAAATCAGCAATTTAGATACCTTTTTAAAATCAATCAATTATTTTTTAAAAAAAAACTTAGTGACAGTGAATAAAATAAAAAAAAAAGGTGAGAGTTTTCATGCAAGATATTCTGCTAAGATGAGAATATATAAATATATAATCATTAACCGTTTTGCTAGACCTTCGTTGAATAAAGATAGATGTTGGCATGTTATAAAAAAACTCGACATCGATATAATGAAAAAAGCTGCAAAACAACTTGTCGGTACAAAAGATTTTTCTACTTTTAGAGCAGCAAGTTGTAGAGCCAAAAGTCCTATCAAAACTATGAAATCTGTGAAAATAAAATCTCATAAAGATAATATTGAAATTGAGTTTAGATCTCAGTCATATTTACAACAACAAGTTCGTTCAATGGTTGGATGTTTAAAATATGTAGGGGAAAAAAAATGGTCTTTAAAAAAATTTGCTTATGCATTGAATTCCAAAAAAAGAATTTTGTGTGCACCACCAGCACCATCTGAAGGTCTATATTTAGTGAGAGTTATTTATTAATTTTTTTTTATTACTCATAGCAAATTTTTTATTTATTCGCCATCTAGACTCTTCTCTCACAATATACCCACAACAATTGTTTGAGCCACATTTACAAGGAAATTGTTTATAATCTTCATCATAACCAAAACCATAATCACAAGTAAATTCCTCTCCTTTTTTAATATCTCTTATTGCTGAAATCCAAACCTTAAGGCCTTTGCCATTATAATCACAATTATTGTTACAGCTGTGATTCACGAGCCCAGCAATATTCCAAGGAAAATCTCCATCAAGAGTATATTTTTTATTTAATGTAAATAAGTAAATTGGTTTTTTATTGTCAAACTTATCTGAATTGTCTACTTCTTTGTTAGTAATAATTTTACCAACATAATTTATTATTTTTGTACCTTCTTTAATATCACGAGCAGCATAAAGGCCACGACCTTTATTATCAATTTTTGATTTTTTGATTTTGTATAATTTCATGTAAATGATTTATAGCGAACTAATTATTAATCAATTGAATTCTATGAGTGCGTTAACATGTTCATTAGCGCTTTCAGCTAGGGCATTTAAATCATATCCGCCTTCAAGAATAGAGACAACTTTTCCTTGGGTAAACTCGTTTGTAGCTTTTAATGTTCTTTTTGTTATTTCATAAAAATCTTTTGAATTTAGTTGAAATTGAGCTAATGGATCATCAATATGTGCATCAAAACCTGCAGAGAACAAAAGAAAATCTGGTTTATATTTAATTAATCTATCTAAAACCCTATCAAAAGCATTGAAGTATTGCTCAGAGTTTGTACCAGCTGGTAATGGTATATTTAAAGAGTTGTTAAAGTCACCTTTATCTTTATCTGTACCTCCTCCTGGATAAAAAGGATATTGATGAGTAGAAATATATAATGAATTTTTATTGTTGCGCATAACATCATAATTACCATTACCCCAGTGCACATCAAAATCCACACACGCAATCCTTTTGTATCTATATTTACTTACTAAATAATTTGTTGCCACTCCAGCATTTGATATACAGCAAAATCCCATCGCTTTATTTTTTTCCGCATGATGTCCGGGCGGCCTTGCTAAACAAAAAGCATTTTTAAATTGATTATTTTCTATTCCATCTATTGCCTTAATTGTGGAACCTGCAGCATCAAAAACTGCTTTTTTACTTTCAGGCGACACAACTGTATCTCCATCTAAAAACTTAAGACCTTTTTGTGGAAAAGAATTATTTAAATTTTCAATATATTCTTTTGAGTGTGTCATTGCCAAAATATCATCAGGAACACCAATAGGAGTTTCCCAAATTAAATCATTTCTTTTTTTTAATTTTTCTTTTATAGCAATTACTCTTTTAGGCTGCTCAGGATGACCGTCACCTGTATTATGTTTTTCATAAGAATCAGAATTTATAATTGCTGTATTCATTTAAAATAATTTTGCAAAATACTCTCATAAATTTTTGTTAAATTTTTTAAATCTCTCAAAGATACTGCTTCATCAACTTTATGCATAGTTTTTCCAACCAAACCAAATTCTAAACCAGGTGATATAGCTTTTATAAATCGTAGATCAGAAGTTCCACCTGTAGTAGATAATCTCGGTTTTATTTTGGTAATTCTTTTTATGATATTTTGTATCATAAAAGTTGTTTTATTTGGTTTAGTTAAAAAAGCTTCACCAGAAACCCGATAATCAATTATGAATTTTGACTTATTTTTTTTAGTTATCTTCTTGAAAATTTTATTAAGTCTTTTTTTAATTGAATTTGAAGAATGTTTGTTATTAAATCTTATATTAAAAGTGGCTTCTGCCGATCCTGGAATAATATTATCTGCATCATTTTCTATATTTATTTTAGTAACTTCCAAATTAGTCGGCTGGAAGTGTTTATTTCCTTGATCAAATTTTACATCTTTAATTTCTTTAAGAATTTGAACCAATGTTGTTGAAGGATTATTTCCTCTATGTTGATATGCGACGTGACACTGTTCACCTATAATTTTAATTTTACCTGTTATACTTCCTCGTCGTCCGATTTTTATCATTTCACCTAATCTATTTGGATTTGTTGGTTCGCCCACTAAACAAAAATTTATTTTTTCTTTTTTTCTAAGTAAATACTCCACTACTTTTTTTGTACCATTAATTGCATCGCCTTCTTCATCACCTGTAATTAAAAAACTTAGTGATCCATTAAATTTTTTATTTTTTGTTAGAAAAGTGCTCACAGCAGACACAAAAGCTGCAACAGAACTTTTCATATCATTTGCACCTCTTCCAATTAAGTGGCCATTTTTAATAGATGGTTTAAATGGATTTACTGTCCAGTCTTTTATATTACCTGGTGGAACAACATCTAGGTGACCTGCATAACAAAAATTAGGTCCTTTTGTTCCCAACCTTGCGTATAAATTCTTAACTGGTTTGAAACCTTTCTCTTTAAATTCTAGTATTTTTGTTTTGAAACCAAGTTTTTTGAGTTTTTTTTCTAAAAACTTCATCACCCCAACATCTACTGGAGTAATAGATGGGAAACTTATTAGCTCTTTAGCTAATTGCAATTCATTAATTTTTTGCATGTTTAATCTCTTAAAAGATCATTAATTGATGTTTTTGATCTAGTTTTTTCGTCTACTTGCTTGATTATTACTGCGCAACTTAGTGATGGAGCAGATGGATTTTTTTTATCAGGAAGAGAACCTGGTACAACAACTGAGTATGGAGGAATTTTTCCATACGTGATCTCACCGGTTGATCTATTTACTATTTTTGTAGATTGTGTAATCAGCATTCCCATGCTTAACACAGAACCTTCTCCAACTATAACTCCTTCTACTACTTCAGACATTGCTCCTAAAAATACATTATCTTCTATTATTGTAGGTAATGCCTGAGCAGGTTCCAGCACTCCCCCAACTCCTGATCCCGCAGATATATGGCAATTCTCTCCAATCTGACAACAACTACCAGCACGACTGAATGTATCCATCATGGTTTTAGCCCCAATGTAAGAACCAATGTTTACATAACATGGCATAAGAACAGCATCTTTTCCTACGAACGATCCTTTTCTAACAGGCGAGTTTGGAACCATCCTAAAACCTGCTCTCTCATGATCTTCTTTTGTCCAGCCAGCCGTTTTTCCTTTTAACAAATGAGCTTTGTCATACCAACTAGAATATGGTCCATTTAAATTTTCCATTGGATAAATTCTAAAACTCAGCATAATTGCTTTCTTTAGGTGTTGATGAGTTACCCATTCACCATTTATTTTTTCAGCAACTCTTGATTTACCACTATCCAAGTCACTTATTACTTGATTAATTGCATCCTTTAAAGACTGATCCGAATTAGGATTCACTTTATCTTTATTTCCCCAAGCATCATTTATAATTTTTTCTATAGACATAATTTATTGACTTTTTAATAACCTTATTTCCTTAAGAAATAAAGACAGATTTTCAATTTTGTGTGAAATAAAATCTTTATCAGCATCCATCTTTCCAAAATGTTCATCATTAATTAACCAAACAGTTGTACAGCCTCGTTTATGTCCAATGCTCAGATTCTTTGCAATATCTTCTATGTAGATTGTTTCTTTTGGATTAATACCGAATTTTTTAACCATAAGATCAAAAGTTTTTGCCTCAGGTTTGGGCACATAACCAGCGTCTTCTATATCAAATACTTTATCTCGTCCGAATAAGTCATATATTCCTAAGTGGGTTAAAATATTTTCTGCATGTTCAGCACTTCCATTGGTAAAAATAAATTTCTCCATATCCAATTGTTCTAGCTCTTTTCTCATAACCATATCTGCTTTCATAAATGAAAGATCGATTGTATGAACATATTTTAAAAATTCTTGTGGTGGTATGTTGTGGTGGATCATAAGACCATTTAAACTTGTGTTATATTTGTAAAAATAATTAGTTTGAAGTTCTTTCGCAGAATCAATATCTATTTCAAGTCTCTCTGAAATAAACTTAGTCATTCTTTGTGATACTTGACCAAAAACTTTTTCAAGAGAATAGTTATTATGTTTGCCATAACACACTCCGTCAAGATCTAATAAAAGATATTTTTTTTCTCTTAAATTCATGATCTGATTAGTGTCCCTGCACCTTTATCTGAGAGTAATTCATATAAAATTGAGTGTTTTAAACGTCCATCTATAATACAAACTCCTTTAACGCCATTATTTGCAACATCTAAACAATTATTTATTTTTGGAATCATACCACCACTAATTGTTTCATTTTTTATTAGCTCACTAATTTTATTAGTATTGATTTCAGATATTAATTTTTTATCATTATCTAATACACCCTCAACATCACTCATTATAATTAATCTTCTAGCATTTAGTTTTTTTGCAATAGCACCAGCGGCTGTATCAGCATTGATATTGAAAACTTGATTATCTTTATCTAGCCCTAAAGGAGCTATTACAGGAACTTTTTTTTCTTTTACTATCTGTTCAATGATTGATTGGTTAATCTCTTGAGGGGTGCCAACAAAGCCAAGTTTATGATTTTCCTGTTCAACTAAAAGAATATTATTTTTTTTATTTGTTACACTTTGACTATCGCAACCATTTTTTTTTAAAGCATTTGTTATTTCTGTATTAAAGTCACTTAAAACACTCTCAACAATCTTTATTGATTTTTCATCTGTAACTCTTAATCCATTGATAAAATTACTTTTAATTCTAGATTCATTTAATTTATTTGAAATTCTTTTACCTCCACCATGAATTATGACAGGTATAAAACCTAGTTTGTTCAGAATTGAAATGTCATTAATAAAATTATCAAATAAATTCTGATCAACTAAAACACTACCACCACATTTAATAACGATGTATTCATCATTGTATTTATCTAAATAGTTTTTTACTTCTTCAAAAGAAGGACCGTTTATTGGTAAAATTTGTTGAATTTCTTCGTCTGTAATCTTTGACATTAAGTTACAGTTTTAACTGTTGTTCGTCTCATTATGAATACTTGTTGAAGCATAGTGAGGCAATTATTTACAAACCAATAGAGAACCAATCCGCTTGGAAAAGGTGCAAGTATTACTGTTAAGAAAAGAGGAAAGAATGCAAAAATCTTAGCCTGAATAGGATCTGTGGGAGCCGGATTTAATTTCTGTTGTGCCCACATACTAAGGCCCATTGCTATCGGGAGCGCCCCGATTACCAAAAAAGAAGGCACATCATATGGTAATAGACCAAACAAGTTAAACACAGAACTTGGATCACGTTCCGATAGGTCTTTTAAATATCCATAAAATGGCATTTGCCTCATTTCGATAGTTACAAATAAAACCTTATACAGACTAAAAAATATAAAGACCTGCGGGACGATGGGAAGACAACCTGACATAGGATTAACACCCTCTTTCTTATATAAAGCCATCATTGACTGTTGTAATTTCATTTTGTCATCTTTGTGAAGCTCTTTAAGTCTCACCATTTCAGGCTGCAAAGCTTTCATTTTAGCCATGCTTTTAAAAGAATAATTTGCCAGTGGAAATACTGCTAATCTAATACAAACAGTAACAGCAATAATAGCTAAGCCATAATTACCAAACATTTTAAAGAAATAATCTAATGCATACCACATGGGTTTTGTTAAAAAATACAAAAATCCCCAATCAATTACTAAATCAAATTTTTCGATTTTTAAGTTCTCAGCATAACCATCTATTGCCCGAACTCTTTTTGCACCCACAATTGCCTGGAATTTTTCTTCAATGAAACTATTTTGATTTAATTCTTGTGGATCTGTGGAAATAAAATTTATTCTAAATTTATTTTTATAATCAAATGTGGTTTTAAATTCTTTATTTTTTGGAGGAATAATAGAGGTAATAAAATACTTATCACTAACCCCGAGCCATCCTTTTTGAGCAGTTTTTGAAAATTTTTTATCCTGTATATCGTCATAATCTTCCTCAATGAGTTCATCATCTAGCGTAGCAATTGGACCTTCATGCAATATAAAAAAATTCAACAAGTCCTCTGGAATTTTATTTCTTATTATTTGGCCATAAGAAAAAAAGTCATATTTTTTGTCTGTAGAATTGATTACCTTTTGTTTTATTGTGAATAAAAAATTATCATCTAATGAAATTTCCTTTTCAAAAGTAATACCTTGATTATTTGACCATGATAATTTTATAGGAGATTGGTCCGTTAACTTATTATTTCCAACAATTGACCAAATTGAATTTGAGTCTGGAATATCAATATTTTTATCTGTTGTAACAAATCCACTTTCAATAAAATAACCATCTTCAACATTTCTTGGACTTAACAAAGTAATCTTTTCCTCATTTTCAAGACTGACTTTATAATCTTTAAATGTTAAATCATCTATTGTTGCTCCTTTTAGTGATATTGTTCCAATGATACTCTCATTTTCAAACTGAACTCTTTTACTTTCTTTTAATGCATCATCTCTGGAGATTTGAACTAAAGTCTCCTTTTCATCTAAAGTTGGCGTATCAGTATTTTGTTCAATTTTATTTTTTTCTGATAAATTTTGTTTTGTTGTTGATTGTTCGGGAGGAACAAAAAACAATGAGTATAAGACTAAAATTGCTGTTGATAACGCTAGGGCAGCGATGAGGTTCTTGCTTTCCAAATTTATATCACATCCTTTCTCTCAACTGGATCATGTCCACCATGACCAAACCAAGGATTACATCTTAAAATTCTTAATACTGATTTGTAGAATGCTTTAACAAAATTATATTTTTCAAAGCACTCTAAACAATAAGAACTACAAGATGGTTCAAATTTACATGAATTATAAAAGAATGGGCTTAAAAAAAACTTATATAGCTTGATAGGAATGATAAAGATTTGATTGATTATTTTCATTATTTAATATTTTCGAGTTCCTGAAATAAAGTTTCTTTTATATTTTTAAATTCACTATTTATAATATTTTGTTTTGGAATCACAAGATATGAATAATCCATTTTTATAGATATTTTCTTAACAGCATCATTCATAATTGACCGCAATCTTCTTTTGATTTTGTTTCGACAGACAGCATTTCCAATTTTTTTTTTTACAGAAAAAGATATATTCAATCTTTGGTTATCTTTATTTTCTAAGTTACCAAAGAAAATAGTTACATATTTATTCGAAACCTTTTTCTTTTTGAGAAGTTTTTTAAATTCTTCATTTTTAGAAAGAGCAAGTATTTTGCTTTTCATGAATTGAAATTTATTTCCTTTTTCTTTTCATTGTAGAAGAGACTGTTAGGTGCTTTCTTTTTCTAGCTCTTCTCCTTTTGATGAGCTTCCTTCCACCTTTAGTTTTCATTTTAGAGCGAAATCCATGCTTTTTTTTTCTACGGCCAAATTTTCTTTGAAGAGTTCTTTTCATGACTTTATTTTAGTTAAATGTTTAATAAAATTGCGCTCTTTATATTAACTAAAATTAAAAATAGCAAATAGAAGATTAAGTATTAAACTACCAATAATCATGGAAAAAACAAAAAAAATTAAATTATATATAGGTTTATTTTACTTAGCATTTATTGGATTGTTCCTATATTATTTTTTTTCAAAGTTTAGTCTTCAAGAAATTAAAAGCTTTACAAGTTATGAATTTATAAAAAATAATAGAGATTATTTTTTTGAATTAAAAAATTCTAATCTTTTATTATTATTCATATTTTTCTTAATATTCTCAATATTATGGGTATTCCCGTTTTTAGGTTTTGGTTCACCCATTGCTCTTCTTGGTGGTTTTCTTTTTGGTCCTTGGATAGGAACAATAGTCGTAGTTTTAGGATTAAGTATAGGAGCTACCTTTTTATATATATTCGGGAATTTTTTTTTAAAAAATTTAATTAGAGAAAAATTTTTAAATAAATACCAGAAACTTGAAATTAAATTTAAAAAATCAGAATTTATTTATTTGTTATTGTACCGTTTTGTGGGAGGAATCCCTTGGCAACTAAGCTGTCTTTTACCAACAATTTTTAATGTTAAAGTAAGAAACTTTTTTTTTGCTTCATTAATAGGAATTATTCCACAAATTTTTTTAGCTGTATCTATTGGAGCCGGATTAGAAAAAGTAATAGATAAAAATTCTGAACTTCCGGGTATTGCTGACATAATATTTTCACCAGATATTTATATTCCAATTTTAGCTTTTTTTGGATTGATTTTGATTACAATATTTTTAAGAAAAATATTTTATAAAAATTAGTGGTGCCCCGACCATGTACTGACCATGGAACTGACAATTACCAATCGCCTGTTTTGCCATTAAAAACTACCGGGGCGGTTCAACTTTTAATTTAATATCCTAATATTGCCATATTAGTTAATTAGTTTATAAATAAATTGCTTAGATTATATTATGAAAATTTATACAAAAATAATACTGGATAAAAATAACAAAGTTTTAAAAGAAGAATTCTTTGAATATTCGGGTGTTATGGCGTTGGCAGGTATCCACTACGACTTTAAGAGTCAAAAAGGCAATAAGTTAATGGAGAAGCAAGCTAAACGAGAAAGAAAATTAGCTGAAAGAAAGGCTAAACGTTTAGCGAAAGAAGGCCCAAAAAAAGAAGAAGATAAAAAACCAGAATTAGATCCAAATACTGCCTTGTCACTAGATTTTCTAACAAATCCAAATAAAGAATGAGTTCAAAGGATAAAAATGAGCGCTTAAGCTTAGCGCTTAAAAAGAATTTAAAAAAAAGAAAAATTTTCCAAAAAAAGAATAAAAAGAAAAATGATACTAAACGATAAGCAAATTAAAAAGTTAGCTAAAGAAGAGGAAATGATCAGTCCATTTGTAGGCGAGAGTATATCCAAGGGTATAAGTCATGGACTTAATTCTTTTGGTTATGATTTAAGGTGTGGATCAGAATTTAAAATATTTACAAATATCAAAGGAGCAACAGCAGATCCAAAAAATTTTAGTGAAGATAATTTTATTACAGTAAAAGATGAAGAGTCTATTTTAATCCCACCAAATTCTTTTGCGCTTGCTTCAAGTCTTGAATATTTTAAAATGCCAAGAAATGTTACAGGTCTTGTCACAGCAAAATCAACTTATGCAAGGTGCGGTTTAGGTGTTCCTCCAACAGTTCTAGAGGGAGGTTGGCAAGGAGTATTGGTCTTGGAATTTTCTAACCATACAAGTAATTCAATAAAACTGTATGCAAATAGTGGTGCAGCTCAAATACTCTTCTTCCAAGGAGAACAGCCAGAAGTTTCTTATGCAGATCGAAAAGGAAAATATCAATTTCAGCAGGGAATCACTTTAGCAAAATCAAAATAATTTATGGATAAATTTTCTATCACTGGTCCTTGTCGAGTGATGAAAGGTGAAGTTTCAATTTCAGGTTCTAAAAATGCTGCTTTACCAATACTTGCTGCATCACTGTTGATTGACAAACCTGTAATTATCGAAAACTTACCTAGGGTCAGAGATATTGATACAATGCTTAATTTATTAAAAACTCTTGGATCAAATATTCAGTTTTTAAATAATAAAAAAACAGTAAAAATTACAAAGACCAAAAAGCAAAAGCAGTTTGGATCATATTCAATTCTTAAGACGATGAGAGCCGGAATACTAATTTTGGGACCCTTAGTCTCTAAGTATGGAAAGTCAATTTGTAGTTTTCCTGGCGGATGTGTTTTAAATGGCAATTCTGGTAGGCCAATTAATTTACATTTAGAAGCATTAAAAAAGCTTGGAATGAATTTCGAAATAAAAAAAGGGTACATACACGCCAACTCAAAAGGAAAATTAAAAGGTAATAAAATTAAACTTCCTTCAATAAGTGTTGGGGCTTCACAACAGCTACTCATGTCGGCAGTTTTAGCAAAAGGCAAAACGATTCTCTATAATTTAGCATGTGAGCCAGAAATTTTAGATTTAACTAATTTTTTAATTTCTGCTGGTGCTAATATTAAATGGACTGGTAAAAGAACCTGTCAAATTGTTGGTGTAAATTCTCTTAATGAAACAAAATATTCTGTAATGGGTGATAGAATTGAAACGGGAACCTTTTGTGTTGCTGCTACATTAGCAAAAGGAGATTTATTAATTAAGAATTTTGATCCAAAGTTAATTAAAACTGAATTAAATATATTAAAAAAAGTTGGAGCAAAAATTAAATTATTTAAAAATAGCATTCACGTTAAAGGACCAGAAAAAACAAAAAGTATAAGAAATATTACTACTAAGGAATACCCTGGATTTCCTACAGATCTTGCCCCTCAATTTATGGTCCTTCTTTGTAAGGCTAGCGGTATAAGCTCAATTACTGAAAATATATTTCAAGGTAGATTTCTACATGCAATGGAGCTTCAGAGATTGGGAGCTAAAATAACAATAAAAAATAGAACCGCAAAAATAGGGGGTAATACAAACTTTATAGCAGCAGAAGTAATGTCAAGCGATCTAAGAGCATCAGCCGCCTTAGTGCTTGCTGGTATCGTTTCAAAAGGCAACACAGTAGTAACCAGAGTTTATCATTGTGATCGAGGTTATGAAAATTTTGAAAATAAACTAAAAAAAATTGGCGTTAAAATTAAAAGATTAAAATAATGAGCAAATATTTAGCAAAAATAATTGCAAATGATCAAGAAGGTTTACAAATGATTTCTGCATGTATTTCTGGATCTAAAGTCAAAGTCTCAGATATAAAGTACCTAGAATCTAATAAAGTATTCTTGTTATCAATCGAAAGAATTAAAGTAGAGAATGAAAATGAAAATAAAAAGGTTAATAGCATTGCACGCTTTGATTTTATTGACAAAGTAAGATCAAAGAAAATAGATCAATCAAATCAAAAAACAGTTTTAGAATTAATAGGTATAGATTATTTGAAAAATAATGATGTTTATGAAATAAATCTTATTTTTAATGAAAATGCTCATATTATATTAACTACAGAAACTATTGAGGCTAGGCTAGAAGATCAAAATGAAATTTAAAAACAATGAAAATATTAGATAGTAATAAAAAAAATTTTTACAAAGACCTTGATAAGATAATTAATAAGAGGAAGACTATTGATAAATCTACATTAAGAATAGTAGAAAAAATTATTAGTAGAGTTCGAAGAAATGAAGATAAAGCTTTAATTTATTATGAAAAGAAATTCAATTCTAATACAAAAATTGTTTCAAGCAAAAAAGAAATTTCAAGGGCAATTAAATTACTAGACCCTAAAATCAAAAGAGCAATTGATGAAACTTGTAAAAGGGTTAGAGATTGGCATTTAAAACAAAAACCAAAAGATATTTTTTATAAAGACAAATTAAACAACAAATTTTATTACAAGAATAAAAGTATAGGTAGCGTAGCATGTTATGTCCCAGGAAACTTGCCAAGTACTTTAATTATGTGTGCAACACCAGCTATCATTGCAGGTGTAAAAAGAATTGTTTTATGCACTCCAAGTTTAAATGGAAAATTGAATAGTGCGGTTTATTATGCTGCATCAAAACTTGGAATAAAAGAATTTTATAATTTAGGGGGTGCATCAGCAATTGCGGCATTAGCAATGGGAACACCAAAGGTTAAAGCTGTAGATAAAATTGTGGGCCCAGGATCTAAATGGGTAGCTCTGGCCAAAAAAAAAGTTTTTCTTGAGGGATTATGTGGCATAGAAGCAGCCAACATGGGTCCAAGTGAAATTTTATGTATAGCTGACTCGTCTTCAGATCCTGAAATAATTGCATCAAGTTGTATAGCACAAAATGAACATAGTAGTGACTCAATGTCTATATTATTAACTAAGGATAAAAAATTAATTAAAAAAGTTCAACTATCGATTATTGAACAAATGAAAGATTTACCGAGAAAAAAAATAGCTGGTTCAAGTTTTAAAAAAAATAGTCTGTTTATTTATGTGTCGAATGATAAGACAATCATTTCAATAGTAAATCATATCGCTCCTGAGCACATTGAAATTTCGACAAAAAATTATAAAAAATATTTAAAAAGTAATATAATTGCAGGGTCTGTTTGTATCGGGCCTTATAGCAGTATGGCCTTAAGTGATTATGGTCCTACACAACATTCATTACCAACTCATTCAAGTGCTAAATTTTCATCAGGATTGAGTGTAAAAGACTTTTTAATTCAAACAAGTTATAATGAACTTAGTAAAAAAGGAGTTGCAAAGCTTGGGAAGAGTGGGTACTTAATGTCTAATTTTGAAAACTTAGTAGGTCATAGTAGATCTATAAAAAAAAAAATGGAGAAACAATAAATTGGCAAAAGAAGAAAATATCTTAGAATTTAGAGGAAAAGTTTCAGAACTTCTTCCCAACGCCATGTTTCGCGTTTTATTAGAGAATGGTCATACAGTAACATGTGTGGCCGCCGGGAAGCTCAGAAAAAATAGAATTCGTGTCCTTCAAGGAGATTCTGTGACCGTCGAGGTGTCCGGTTATGATTTGCAACGTGGAAGGATAACTTTTCGTGGTTAGTTATTTAATTTTTAATTATTATATTGACCACCATGACGATGGCCTTGTAGCTCAGTAGTAGAGCAGTACCCTGAAAAGGTATGTGTCGTTTGTGCGATTCAAACCAAGGCCACCACACCACTTTCATTATTCTTCAAGTATACAAACATATATTAATTTTTTTTGTTATTGAAAATATTAAATAAATAAAATATCTTTTTTAAAAAAAATAACACAAGGTAAGAAAAATGAGTCTACAAGGGAAAGTAAAATGGTTCAATCCAGCCAAAGGTTTTGGTTTTATTGAAAGAGAAGATAAAGAAAAAGATGTGTTTGTACACATTTCAGCTGTCAAGGAGGCTGGCATTCAAAAACTTTTAGAGAATGATAAAGTTCAATTTGAATTGAGTCAGGATGATAAAGGCAAAGGACCTTCAGCAACTAATCTTAAGAAAATAGATTAATTATTTTAAATATTTTAAGGACGATATATCTATTAATTTGATAATCGTCCTTTATTAATTTAAGGCTTGATTAATTATAATTTTAGCCTATTACAACTCACATGTTAGAAAAAATGATTAAAAATTACACTATTAAAGGTACTTTAAGAAAAGCTCTTAAAGGAACTAATAGAGGTGTACACAATCATCATTTCCATGCTGGCTTTGCTAGCAAATAATCATTTAAAAATTTAAAATATATATAAATTAGTATAAAATA
The DNA here is from genome assembly GCA_902516625.1 of uncultured Pelagibacteraceae bacterium. Taxonomy (GTDB): domain Bacteria; phylum Pseudomonadota; class Alphaproteobacteria; order Pelagibacterales; family Pelagibacteraceae; genus Pelagibacter. The sequence continues at coordinate 42,655 of CABXYU010000001.1, forward strand.
AAATTGTGTAATTAATATTAATTATGCGGACGTAGTTAAGGCCGTTTAGTTCAATAGCAGAACACGGGTTTGTGGAACCTGGGACGGTGGGGCAGAACCACCAACGGCTGCCAACTTAAAGTTGGATAAATTAAGTACGAAGTGAAAGTACGAAAAAATGAGTAAAAAATTATTAGAACCTGGTTTACCTAGAGGATTTGAAGATTCTTTTGGAAAATCTTTAATTATTGAAAAAAAGATAAAAGAAGTTATTGAAAAAAACTTTTTAAGGTATGGCTATACTGAAATTAAAACTAGTCCATTTGAATACTCGGAAAATATTGGAGGTTTTTTAACTGATGATTTAAACGATTTTTCAAAAGATATTTTTACATTTGATGATAAAGATAGGAAAATTAGTCTTCGTTTTGATCTTTCAGCTCCGCTGGCTCGAGTTGTTTCAGAAAAATATTTAGAATTTGCTTTTCCATTTCGTAGGTTTCAAATTGCAGAAGTTTTTAGAAATGAAACTAGTAAAACGGGAAGAGGGAGGTACAGAAGCTTCCTGCAAGGTGATTTCGATCAAATTTTTTTTGGTAAAGTTCCTTCACAAGCAAATGCTGAAATTCTTCAAATTATTTGTGACACTATGTTTGATCTGAAATTTAAAAAAGATCAATTTAAAATTAATATTTTCAACAGAAAGATTATTGAAGGTTTATTAAATGATCTTAAAATCAAAGATGAAAATCAAAGATTCAAAGTGCTAAGGGCAATAGATAAATATGATAGAATCGATGAAAACTTTATAGATTTATTACAGAAGGAGAGAGTGGATCCAATCTCTGGAGATAAAATAACTGGTGCTAATTTAAGTAATGATCAAGCAAAATTAATAATAGAATTTTTAAAATTAAAAGATTTAAAAGATTTAAAATTAGAGTGTAAAAATGAACTTCAAAAAGAGGGCATTACCGAGCTCGAGGAAATTTTTAAAATATTAAACGACAATAAATATTTAGATCAAGTTCGGGTCGATAGCAGTAAGGTCAGAGGTTTAAATTATTATGACTCTGTAACTTTTGAGACAACTATTAATTTCAAAGTTAAAAATAAACAAAATAAACCTGTTGATTTAGGTAGTGTGGCGTCTGGAGGTTCTTATGCTAAATTATGTTCACGGTTTAAGGGTGGAGCAAATTTTGAAGGCACTGGGTGTTCATTTGGTATCTCTCGGATGGTTTATCTTTTGTTACAATTAGATCAATTAGAAACTGATCAAAAACTCCCAGTAATTATCTGCACTATGAATAAAGAGTATTTTTCTTATGCCAATGAAATAGCCAGCATTTTGCGTAACAATAATATTAATACTGAGGTTTATTCAGATCCAAAAAAAAATTTAGGAAAACAACTTACTTTTGCCAATAAAAAAGGAAATCCAGTTGCTTGTATTATCGGCGACAATGAATTTAAAGATCAAACTATTACTCTTAAAAATTTGATGGCAAAAAAAGGTGAGAACAATCAAACAACAATTAAAAAAGAAAATTTAATCAATGAAGTTAAAAAATATATCTAATATTCTTAAATCAAGTGGATTTAAGAATATTGAGCTCGATAGTATTATTGAATCTAATCAAGTTTTAAAAAGATCTGGTGGAAATTTTAGACAGTATTTATTTTCTTTTTATGATCAACATTATAAAGAATGGGCTTTAAATCCTGATCTCTCATTAGCCAGTGTTAAAAAATACATTGAAAGTAAGACTAATAATAAAACGAAATGGTCATACAGTGGTGAGGCATACCGTAAACAAGATAAAAGTAATAAATCACCAATAGTAAAGCAAACTGGATTTGAAATTTTTGGTTCCTACAATAAAGCGAAAGACGATAATGAAATAATACAAACATCTTTGAAAATATTTAAAAAATCAAATTTTAAAAAGTGTGAATTGAATTTGAGTAATATGGAGATATTCCATGTTCTTATAGATAAGCTTTCATTACCACTTAGATGGAGGGAAAAAATTAAAAGACACTTTTCTAGGAAAGAATATTTTGAAGAATTGTTGAAGAAATTATCAGATGATAAAGATATAAACCCCAAAATTGTTGAAACTGATAAGCGATTAGCTGAAAAATTAAGGAAAAGTAATTTAGAAAAAATTTATTCAGGACGAAGTTTGAAAGATATTTTAGATAGATTTGATCTAAAAAATTACAAAGATGTACGTGATCAATCAAATAAAAAAGATATAAAAATCATAAGAGAGTACTTAAAAATTTCGTGTCCTATTGAGAAAGCACCAGAGGTTTTAACTAACTTTTTTTACAAGTATAATATGAATATTTTTATAAGCCCTGACTATTTTCCAATTAAAAAAAATAATATTAAAAATGTTAAAGTTCTATTCACATCAAATATTAATAGAACTGTAGAATATTATACAGGTATGAACTTTAACTTAATGGTAGATATTAAGAAAAAGAAGAACACCCTTTTGAGCGGAGGGAGATTTGACAAATTAATTGGAAACTTAGCTTCTAAGAATATTCCAGCAGTAGGAGCGGCATTAAACTCCGATATTTTATGATAAAAGAAACAATAAATATTTTGATACAATCTAAAGGAAGAATGGCATCCGATGTAGAAAAAATATTTAAAAAAAATAAACTTAAAATTTTAAAACAAAATGAAAGATCTTTAGTTGGATCTGTCAAAGGTCACTCAAACGTTAAGATATTATTTATGAATACATCAGAGATATGTGAGGCTTTGGCTAAGAATGTTGGTGATATTGGCATAAGCGGAAAAGATTTATGGAAAGAAAGTGAACCAAGTATTCAATCAAAAATTTCTCTTGCCAAAGAATATTCTTTTGGAAAAAGTTCTTTGATTGTTGCTGTAGATAAATTCTGGTTAGATTGTGTTAACTCTGGAGATCTAGAAGACATTTCATATGAATTTTATCAAAAGAAAAAAAGATTAATGAGGGTAGCAACTAAATTTAAAAATTTAACACGTGAATGGTTTGCTTCAAAAGGGATCACTCAATACGAAGTTATTTCCTCTAAAGGTGCCACTGAAGGCACTATTGCAGCTGGAATCTCTGACATGTGCACAGACCTCACATCTTCTGGTGAAACTCTTAGACAAAACAATTTGAAAATTATTGATACGATTCTCAAATCATCCGCTTGCTTGTTCTATTCGAAAAAATCTTTGAAAAAAAAGGGTGTGAAAAAATTTATTAAATTACTTTCGTCTAAAAATTAAGTCTTTCCAATAAATTAAGATTATTTTGATAATGTCCAAATTTCTTAATATTGCATAAGAACCAATGATTAATCCTATAACAAATAGGATTTTAAATATTAATAATAATTCCATAAATAAATTGACGTAATAAACTAAATTAACAATAATATATTTATACTGTAAAGATTATTAAAAATGAAAAAAAAAGGTAAAGAGATCAGTTCGGACAAAGATAATACTATTGATACAAGCCCAATTAAAACGGACGTATATAAGTATCCAAGAGGAAATAGATATAATATTGTATATGCCAAAACACCAAACAATAATCAGCATGTCAGAAGGTCAGACGAAGAACTTCAAAAAATAATTGATAGTAAGCCAAAAAATTGGACTAAAAAGGATTTTTTAGGAGAGGGTAAACTAAATGATCAAAAACTCTTAACTAGGAAAGAGACAGATAGAAAGACTCTAAAATTCTATCAAACTGGAAAAAGAATAAATATGAAAAATATTTTTGATAATTCCACTGAAGAAAGCATTCGTGAATTTAAAAAAGGTGAAATAGATTTTGAAACACTTAAAAATAGATCTTCAACGATTAAATGGCGCAGCAATATGTCTAATCAAGAACGTAAATTGTATGATAAGGAAATTTATAAAAAGATAAAATCAGATCCTGAACAGCTAGAGGCCAAAAGAGAAAGACAAAGAGATTTTTTCGAAAAATATTTGAAAAAAAATTAATTTTTACCCCAACGTCTCAACAGACGCTAGATGTAGAGCGGTGCCCCCAGTTTTTGGCTCGGTAGCTCAGGAGACGATGAGGCATAGGGCAGTACACTCAAGTTTTTGGCTCGGTAGCTCAGGAGACACAATATCTTTGTTAGCACAAATGTTAGATTTATTGTAAATAAACAATGAATATGAAATGGAACAAAAAATTTAATTATACTTCATTAAATCGTATTCCAGTAAATGGATCTCGACACTACGCCGTTGGACAACATCGTTTACCTTCAGTTTCTACCATATTGAGCAAAACTAGAGCGCCCGAAGATAAAGCTGCACTTGCTGCATGGATTGCTCGAGTTGGGGAGAAAGAAAGTGAGCGTATTAAAAATGCAGCTAGTGCAAATGGCACAAAAATGCACTCACTAATTGAAAGGTACTTGAAGAATAGAGAAAATTTAGAATTATTAGAAACTGAAGAAGAAACTGGCCTTGCAAAACAAATGGCAGATAAAATTATTTCTGAGGGTATTCAAGGAAAAGTAAATGAAATTCATGGAATAGAATGCCCTATTTATTATGATAGTCCTAGGGGCTGGGCTGGGACAGCTGATCTTGTGGCCACATATGAATCCAAACTTTCAATTTGTGATTTTAAGCAAAAAAATTCTATTATGAAGGAAACTTACTCTAGTTATCACGAATATATGACCCAAATTGCCGGGTATAGCCTAGCGCACGATAAATTATTTGGTTCAACTATAACTCAAGGAGTTATTCTATTAGCAACTACAGATCTAGTTTTTCAAATTTTTAGAATTAATCACGAAAAACTTAAAGAATACCAGCAGAAGTTTTTAGATAGAGTTGAACAATATTATTCTTTAATTAATAAATAACTCATTATTTATCCTACAAAATATTGGATTAAAATTATTTAATTTAATATTGACTTCTTAATTTCACTATGTTAATGTTCAAATAACTTAATAAAAAGTTAACCTTTTTATGTATACCGAATTATTAAGTCAGTTCTTAAACAAAAATAATTCTCACTACACATAAACAAGGTTAACCAAAAAATGGGTGATTATGTTTATGGAGAAAAAAAAAGATAAGATACGAATAAGACGTTATTCTTGTAACTATTGTAATTGTACAGGCTTTTTTAATAGAACGCAGATAATTTTCCAAATTTGGAACTGGGGATATCAGTTCATTAATAAGGATATTTGTAATTACTGCGAAGGCCGAGGTTATATAGTTTTTAAACGTAAGTACGAAGATATTAATAATTATCAAAGTTTTTTGGAGCATTAACCATGAAAATTCCAAATATTCCTTATTATATGGGCCTTTTTACTATTCTCTGTGTTTTATGCTTTTTAAGGGAGATTATATGATTTTATTCAAAATCCTAATTTCTATTTTTCTACCGGCAAAAAATTTAATGTTGAATCTTGGCCTGGGGCAACCTTCCTTTCTTTCTTTCTGTTATGCCCCAGACCTAGATTCAAATGTAAAAAAAATGAGAGGTAATTTTAATGACTGATAAAACAAAATACTCAAATATAAGCGTTTCAAAAGAGACATACTCTTCACTGCAGAAATTAAGCAAAGAAATATTACCAAATGCATCTTTATCTATTTCAAAAACTGTCACTTATTTAGTGGATTGTAAAATTAAAGAATCAAACGAGTATTTAAGATCTCAAGGATATCAAACAGAAGAGATAGGTTTTACCCCACCTAAAAAAATAATTGATTGGGTAATAAATAACACAAACAACAAAGGAGAAAAAAATGGAAAAAAATAAAAAAATAGAAATATACAAAAACTTAATATTAGATGTGCCTGGAGTAAATACCGCACAATTTGACAAGTCTATTGAAAGTTCAGTAACTACATCATGGGGTGTAAATTGGGATGCTGATTTTATAGCACGAGATATTTTACAAAATTTTAGGGACTCAAATTTATCAGAAATTGAGAAAGTGGTTGTAAATACAAAGAACGACAAAATACTGGTTGAAGGCAATAATTGTTTTGATTTAAGAAAACTATTTTTTGTAGGTTCTAACAAAGCAGGTGATGACACAACCGTTGGTGAATATGGTGAAGGATTTAAAGCAGCTGTGGTTTCAATGCTGAAACGAGGTATTCAAGCACCAGTATCAGTTTCTGGAGATACAGCGATAGTGATAGATGTGGGAGATGAAGTTGTCGAAGATTTAAGGCCACTCGTTTATCATTTTTTTAAGGTTAATAAACAAAACAAAACATCATTTCTTATTCACACTTATGACAAAGAACTTAAAGCAGCGTTTGATTTTGGAATGTCACATTTTTGGTTTGAAAAAAATCCATTAGTTGGCGAAGAGCTTCATTCTTATAATGATATATCATGCTACAAAAGTAAAAACCCAAAAGAGGGGTATTTATTTTATAGGGGAGTGATGAGAGGAAAAATTTCTCATATTCCAGTAGTAATCAATATTCCAAAAAAATATGCTCAAATAGAAAATAAGATTAAATCAGATAGAGATCGTAATTCATTTGATAATAAGCTAGTGAATAGTTTTTTAAGTATTTGGGCAAGATCTGGTTTCCATTATCATGGTATGACTGATAATCCAGCAATTAAATTTGTATTAGAATGTTCAAAAAAGATATGGGACAAAGGTCATCCGCTACTTGCTGCTCTAGCGAATAACGCTTGGAACATTAAAGATGACAAATCTTTAATAAAATTATTTGGAAATAAATATTTTGCTGATTCTGCTCATTATCATTCAAGAAGTATTACTTGGTCAGAATGGTACGATAAAAAAACTCAAACTTATATTATAAAAAAAGATAGAGAACTTGAGAAAAAAGGTAAAATAAAACTGCCGAGTTATTTTGTAAGGTTTGGTGTTACTTCTTCACTCGAAATGTTTATTAAAAATAGAGAAGCTTTAGAAAAAAGAATTAGAACTAAAAAAACCGCAGCCTTAAGTCCCAAACAAAAAAAGGCAGTCAATTATGCTATGGAATGTATTTCAAAAGTAGCTCCTAATTTCAGTTCCCTTTATAATAATTTTAAAGAGGACCAGGGTATTTACGAGCTTGATTTTAAAACAATCGAGTCGAAGGATCTACTTGGAGAATTAAAGGACTCAAGAGATTATGATGGAAAAACTATTTATCTAAATAAAGATTTATTTAAAAGTAATTTTGGTAAATTCTTTGCAATAATGACACATGAAATGGGCCATGTATTTGGAAAAGATGGTGAGAGAGAGTTTTCAGATGTCCTGACCCACATCATTGCTCAAGCTGTAGATAAAAATTCTGTGATCTCAAAATATTCTAAAAATTGGAGTAGGTATAAAATATGAGTTTAAATAGTAATTCAAATTTCCAATTTGTTGTCTCTGAGCCCATGAGAAAGAACAATTTATCAGTTTTCTTTTTGAATTCTAAGGTAAAAAAAGTAGATAATTATTTGTGTTTTTCTGAAGCTATAAATAAAGACTTAATATTAGTCAATGAAGTTAATGATAGAGGGTCAGTTAGGTGGTTAAAGTTATCTAACAAATCAAATCAAAAAATTTTAGTTTTAGAATCAGAACTAATAACTGGGAATGCTTTAAAGCAGGATAGAGTTGTTGATAGAACAACTCTGGTTCCTGAAAATACAACTATAATGTTACAAGTAAGTTGTTGTGAAAAAAATAGATGGAGTCCAGCCGTTGCAAACAACATTTCTGTTTCAGATACACTTTTTTTTTCAAAAGGGCGTTTAGATAATTCTCTCGATATTTATGAAAAGTCTAAAACTGATCAATTTAAAATTTGGGATAATATCTCTAAAAGATTAAATGATTTTAAAATTAAATCCTTTACAGGATCTACTGAAGAAATATATCAAAAAAAAAAAAAGGATATTGAAGATTTATTATTGTCGTTCAAACCAAAATTTAATAGTTTAGGAGTAGCTATTGCAATTGGTAATCGGATAATCTCAATAGATATATTTGGTGATTCAAATATTTTTAACATTTATTTCCCAAAAATCTTGAGGTCTGTAATAATTGATAGTTACACAAAAAAAACTTATCAAAATTTTATTTATAAAGAAAATGTGTATAAACTTCTTAGACAATTTGAAAAATCACAAAAAAAATTACATAAGTCACCAGGAGGATGTTTGGGAGAAGAGATAAAATTTAATAATAATCAAGTAGTTGGCTCTTGTTTGCAGTATAATGATAAGATGATTCATTTTTCAGGTTTTTTAAAAGATAGTCCTGATATACCTCAATACAAAAGTGAGGTAGCTTAAAAAATGAATGACTATATAATAATCATACTTTTAATAATCTTAATTATTATAGTTATTATTAAAAATAAAAAAAATAATAATCAAGAATCTTATGATCCACTAAAACATGAAGGTTATAATAAAGATATTAAGGATGATATTAAGGGTGATATTTCTACCAAAATTGAAAATTTAAGAACAGCAATTACAAATAGTGTTAGTACAGTGAGTACAAATGTAGGTGTAAATAAAGGAATTATTGAGTCTAAATCAGGAGAAATATTAGAAGCACATCGAAGGTTAGTAGAAAGTATATCTGGTAGTAAAAAATCAGGTATAGCTGGAGAACTTTTGTTAGAAAATTTTTTTAGATCTTCTGGATTAGTAGAAAATACACAATGGGTTAAAAATCAATCTTATGAGAAAGATGGAACAACTTTATCTGTAGAATTTGCAATAAAACATCCAACTGGATTAGTATTACCTGTAGATGCCCATTGGACTAAAACTTTATATGAGCAACTATCTAAACTTAGAGAAGAGCCAAAAAATGATGAAAGAGATAGAAGAATTGATGAGGTCTATAAAGAAATAATCAAAAGCTATGGCAACAAAGCTAAAGAAGTTAGTAAAAAATATATTGATAGTCCGATTAGCACAGATTTTGCTTGTGTTTATGTACCAAGTGAAAGTCTTTATTTAGAACTTAATACTCACATAACAACAGACAAAGAATTATGGATATCAGAAATACAAAAAAAATATAAAATTAATTTTATGGGGCCTTCAACTTTCTCAGCTTATTGTAGTGCAATTTTATTAGGTTTTAATTCTATTGCAGTCGATCAAAAAGCAAAAACATTTTTAAAACATGTGGACGCTTTGAATCTTTTGATCAAAAATCATTTTGAAAGTGCAGAAACTCATGAAAATAACATGAAAAGAGCTTTTAAAAGTGCTTCAGATATAGTTTCGACATCTGAAAAAATTAAGAATCAAATGGAAAAGGCAGAAGAGTCAATCAAAGAGATAGAGGATAAGAATAATGGATAAAAAAACAAACTTCCCAGATCTTGAAAGACTACCTCCACATAATCACTTTAAACATTTTTTAAATTGGTTAATAAACAAACCTAAGGTGTTTTTTAAGGATTATATTATAAAAAATTTTCTAGATAAAAATTTAGAATTAGAGATTTTAAAATTAAACTTAGAATTGAAGGAATATGAATTAACACTTTTAAAGAAAGAAATGCAAGAGATAAGAAAATATTCTAATTTTTTGTAAAAATAGATACAAAAACTCAAAAAACATGAAACAAATTATTGTAAAAGATTATGAGACGTCAGATGGTAGGGTAAATTTTGGCCAAATTATACAGGCAGGAATTTTAATTACCGATGAGAATTTAAAAATTAAACAAAAACACGAATTGAGATGTAGACTAAAACCCAATGTTATTCCATCTATTGGTGCAAGTTTAGTGCACCGCTCAACAGTCGACCAGCTTAAGAATTCTAATATGTCCCATTATCAAATGGCAATGGAACATTACAAAATTATTAAAGATGCCACAAAACATAACCCAAGTTTTATCACTGGCTTTAATAATATAGCTTTTGATTTGGAGTTTACACGTAGAATGTATTTTAAAAACTTAATACCAGATATTTACCAAACAAATACGAATGGCAATAGTCACCTAGATATTTTAAATGTTGCCAGAGCATCAAAATTTTCTAATAACGATGCTTTTAAAACAGTTCTTTCAGATAAAGGACGACCCTCATTTAAACTTGAAGATCTTTGCAAAGCGAACTCTATTGATAATGGTACTTCACATGATGCTATAACAGATTGTCTTAATACAATTTCTTTAGCTGACATTATTTTTAAAAAAACACCTGATATTTGGAATGCTGCTTTATTGACAACTACTAAGAAGGAAGTGGAAAATTTTATTTTAAAAAATAAAGTTTACACATCATTAGAATATTTTTATGGACGATCAGTACCTTTTGCATGTCATCATATTTTATTTCATGAACAATACCAGTGGAGTATAAATTGGGATCTCAAAGTTGACCCAACAAATTATTTAGAGATGGATAGATACAGATTATCAAAGGCTTTAGACTCATCTCCTAAATTTATAAGAACGGTCCGGCAAAATAAATCACCCGTTTTATTAAAAGCAGACTATGCACTAAATACAGATAATTATTCGAAACTGGGAAAAGATGAAATTAATAGAAGAGTTGAAATTTTAGATAATAATCCAAAATTTATTGAATTAATTGGTTCAATACTTTCTGATAAAGCTAAAGAAAAAATGTCTATGGATCAAACAGAACTTCTTTTTGAAGAAACAATATATGCAGCTGGTTTTGCTAATGCTAAAGACAAAGCATTAATGAATAAGTTTCATGAGGTGGATTGGGGAGAAAAAGTTAAGTTGATTGATAAATTCTCTGAGGAACGTTTTCAATATTTTGCTGAATGTTTAATATATGAAGAAAGCCCAGAATCACTACCTAAATCAATTTATAATAAAATTCACAGAAGTTTTGCACAACGTCTTCTGTCTACTAATAAAGAGAAGTGGGAAACAACAGCAAGTTTTTTTAACGAGGTAGATAATTTACGTGAATCTAAATACAAAGATAATCCAGAGATGCTTGAGGTAATTGAAGATTATAATAAGTACGTAATGGAGATTCAATCTAAATTTGAGAGCGCTTAACATTATTAAACTTTTATGAAGAAGAATTTTTATTCACCTACTATGCTTGTGAATTATATTAATTACAAGCATTTTATTACAGATGAATTTAATGAAAAATTATTTAATTTAAAAAAGTCAGAAAAAACTATTGCAGAAAATTTAAGAATAAAAAAGGGGTTAGCTCACGAGAAGGAATATTTTAACGAATTAAAAAAAAAATATAAAAAAGTTAAAAATATTAAAATATTAAAAGATTTATCAAAAGAAGAAAAAATCAAAGAGACAATTAATGCATTAAAAAATGGGTATGAATTAATTTATGGTGGATGGCTGTCATCAGGAAATTGGATTGGAGAATTGGATTTTTTAGAAATTAACAATCATGTTAAATCAGATTTAGGTAGCTGGAGTTATGAAGTTACAGATACAAAAAATAGTCCAAAAGTAAAAAAAGATCACATCTATCAAGTTAGTTTATATTCTTTTCTGCTTAAAGAGGTTCAAGGAATACTTCCAAAAAATTTTTATATTTTACTTAAAAATAAAAAAAAGGAAGTCATCAAACTAAAAGAGGTTTTTAGCACCTTTTCATTACATAAAAAATATTTTGAAAAATTTATAGAAAATGATTCAAATAAAAAAAAACTAGAAAAAATTAGCAGTATTTCTCTTCGTGATTTAAAAGAGTTTTATGAAAATGAATGGAAAGTACAAAAACATCTAAATTCATTGTTAGGAAGCAATAAGAATAGTGTTAAAAAATTAAATCAAGCTGGTATCCATAGTTTTGATAAATTAGCAAAACTTGATCCTAAAAAAGAGATTAAAGGATTAAAAGAAGAGGCAAAAATAAAATTGATTAATCAAGCTAAATTACAAATGGAAGCAGAAAAAGAAGGGGTTATAAAATTTAAATATATCGAAGAAAATTTTGCTTTAAATAAAGGATTTAATCTTTTACCAGAACCAACAGAGTCAGATCTTTTTTTTGATTTAGAAGGAGTCCAGGATTTTGTCTACCAAGGAAAATTAGAATATTTATTTGGTATTTTTTATGAGGAAAAAGGAGAAAAAATATTTAAACCGTTCTGGGCACATAATAGAGAGGAAGAAAAAAAAAGCCTGATTAAATTTTTCGAATTTACAAAAAAACATTTTAAAAAATATCCAAAATCAAAAATTTATCATTACGCACCATATGAAATAAATGCATTAGAAAGATTAACATCGTTTCACAAAGTTCATGGAGTTGATTTCGATCACTATTTAAACCTTAATAAATTTGTGGATTTATTTAGGGTAGTTAAACAGGCAATTTATGTATCTCAAAAAAGTTATTCAATTAAAGATATTGAAAAATATTACGATTTTAAAAGGACTGGAGATATTTTAAAGGGAGATATTTCAGAAGAGTTTTATATCCAATGGATGCAAAATAATGATCAACAACTTTTGGATAAAATTGAAGAATATAATAAACAGGATTGTATATCTACCTTTAGACTTAGAAAGTGGCTTTTAAGAATTAAACCCAAACAAACAAAATGGTTTGTACCAGAAAAAGACCAATTAGAGATCAGACCTTTTGAAGAAATATTATTGGAATACCAAGAAAAATTTAAAAATTTGAATATAAAATCTAATAAAATTATTCAGTTGCTATCAGATATTATTGGTTTTTTTAATAGAGAACAAAAACCACAGTGGCGTCAGCATTTTGATAGAAAAGATCTTTCTAATAGTGAATTAATTGAAGATAGAGAATGTATAGCAAATATGAAACTTGCATCAGTTTTTCAGGATAAAAAGTCGTTTGTTTATAAATATATTTTTCCAGAGCAAGAGTATAAATTAAAGGAGGGAAGAAAATGCATAATTGCGAACAATACAGACCCTGAGAGATCAGATTATGCAGGTAAAATTCAAGAATTAGATCAAATCAATAGGTCATTATTATTAAGAAAAGGAATTTCTAAAGAAGAGAAAAAATTACCAAAGGTTTTGTCTATAGGGGAAGAGGTTATGGGCCATTCTTTTTTTGAGAATTTGAATAAAAATACTTATAGGTTTTGTGACAATGTTTTAAATAAAGAAGATGGTTATGAGGCTATTAAAAGTTTTATTAATAGAGATACTCCTAAAATAAAAGGAATTAAAAATGGAGAAAAAATAATAAAAAATGACAATTTTGATATAGAAATTCCAAAAATTATATCGAATTTACAAAATTCATATATTTTTTTACAGGGTCCACCAGGTAGTGGTAAGACCTATCAAGCATCTAATGCAATCATTGAATTGCTTAAAAAGAATAAAAAAATTGCAGTAACAGCTAACTCACATAAAGTAATTCATACCTTACTAGAAAAGGTAGAAAATTTAGCTAGTAAACAAAAATATATATTCAAAGGACTTAAAAAAGGTAACCCTGATGATCCAGATACATTTTACGATGGCAAATTTATTAAAACTGATAGAAATGAGAAACACTATATAGATGGGTTAAAACACAATAAAATTTTGCTTTATGCTGGAACAAAATATCACCTATCACAGTGGTATTACCAAAATGAATTAGATTATCTTTTTGTAGATGAGGCATCTCAAATTTCTGTCGCAGATTTAGTCGCTTTAGGAGGTATTGCAAAAAATATTATCTTGATCGGGGACCAAATGCAATTAGGTCAACCTACTCAAGGTTCACACCCGGGTGAATCAGGTTGTTCAGTCCTAGATTATTTATTAGAAGGAAAAGACACAATTGCTAATAATAGAGGTATATTTTTAAATAAAACTTATCGGCTTCACCCACAAATAAATTCATTCATATCAGAAAATTTTTATGAAGATAGATTATTGGCTAATCAAGAAAATATTAACAGAAAAATAGAATATAAAAAAAATAGTATTATAAAGTCAGAAGGAATTCATACAATCTCAATGAATCATGAGGATAGATCACAACAAAGTATTGAAGAGTTTGAAATAATAAAAAAAATTATTGATCAATTGATCGGTTGTAAATTTACTGATTTTGATAAATCAGTGAGAAAAATTAATGTAGATGATATTTTAATTGTTAGTCCTTACAATGTTCAAGTAAACTTCTTAAAAGAAAGATTAATCAAAGGTATTCGCTGTGGAACAATAGACAAATTTCAAGGAATGGAAGCGCCAATTACAATTATTAGCATGACTTCATCGTCAGTGGAAGATTTACCGAGAAATAAAAAATTTTTTTTTAATAGAAATAGATTAAATGTTGCAATTTCAAGAGCTCAATGTTCATCAATAATTCTTCTCAATCCAAGCTTATTAGAGTCAGTACCTACAGATTATGAGGAATTTAAATTAATCAATAATTTTCAAAAATTAATGCAATTTCAAATAAAAACTGATAATATCTAATCTTATGGAAAGCAATCCATATAATTTAAAATTAGTTGAAAAAAAACCAGCAGATTATCTGAATGGAGAAGAATTTAAAAATTTTTTAGATAAAAATAAAATACCTGTAAAAAGAGTGGATAATTTACCACGATTTGCAAATCAAAATAATATAGAAATGAAAAAACTTGTTAGAGAAGGATCGAGTGGTTCAGTTCCAACAATATATAAAATTCCAAATTCTACACAAATAAAAAATATTTTAGAGAGTATGCAGCGTAATAACAATAGTGTTTTAGGAAAAGAGTTATTAAAAAAGAAAAAAGAAAAAATATTAGAAATATTTGATAAAGCTGAAGATAGAAAAGAAACGAGAACATCAATAGCGGACAAAGTTGCGAAAAGTTTGGGTGTAAATTGTAATAGAAAATTAGTAAGAGCAGTTTTAGACTCTAAAAGATCATCCAAGCTGGAAAAGCTTAAAAAAATTTCTTAAAATACTAATTTAATAATCTCATAAACGACCATTAGTCGTTTGACTTTATAATAAAAAAATTTATTACTTAATAAGTAATTAGAAAGGATAATTTATGCTTAAAGAATTTAAAGACGAAATGTTTGAAACAGATATTAAAAATGAAGATGTCTCAATTGTTCAATTCTCAGCGTCATGGTGCTCGCCATGCAAACAGCTTAAGCCAATTATGGAAAAATTTTCAGAATCAGAGCAATACAAAAATAAAAATTTTTATATTGCAGATATAGAAACAGATGGAATTAATACCGCCTCGGCGGCCGGTATAAGAGGAGTACCTACCGTAATTATTTATAAGAAGGGAACAGAGACTAATAGAATAGTGGGAGGCGTGCCGGCGGGCAAAATGCAAGAATTCCTTGATGAAAATATTTAATTTAGATTTAAAAATTCCCCGCTTAGATACAAAGAGCCAGTAATAATTAATAAGTCATTTTTTTTAAGAGATATCGATTTAATTGCTTCTTCTATGCTTTCTTTATAATGAACATTAGGAACATCATTAAATTTTTCTTTTAATTTTTTCCCACTTATAGCATTGGGTTGATTAGGTATATCAATTGTCGTAATAGAAGAGATGTTTTTAAAATAACTGATATATTTTTTGTGATTTTTATTTTCCATCATTCCTAAAATAACATGTTTGTTGCAATCTAAAGTTTGAAGGTATTCATTTAAAACTCTTGCCCCATCTTCATTGTGGCTTCCATCAAGAAGTAATCTGTTATATTTAACAAGTTCTTTTAGTTTTCCAGATTTAATCTCTTGAAGTCTTGCTATATTTCTGATTTTTGTTATTCCATTTTTAATATTATCTTCTTTGATCCCCATATTACATATTCTTAAAGTTGCGATTGCAGTTGAAATATTTTCTAATTGAAATTGTCCTAAAACATTTGGTAATGGAAGTTTTAATCCTCCAAATTTATCCTCATAATAAAAAAAACCATTTTCACCAGTAGTGTAACTAAAATCTTCATTGAAAAAAAATTTATTAGACAAGTTTTTTGAAATTGTTTCTTTGATACATTTTGTAGTTTTCTGAGAATTTTGTTTGGCTACAATTATGTTTGAATTTAAAAGTGTTGATGTTTTTTCAAATATAATTTTTTCTATTGATTGTTGGTTTTTTGGGAGCCAATCAAGGTGGTCAATGCTTATTGAACACAATACACTAGCTAAATTTTTTTTTAATATATTAGTTGCATCAAATCTATGAAATAAACCCGCCTCGATTAGATTTATATTTTTAGGATATTGGGCCGCTTTATAAAAAAAACACGCAGACAATATTTCAAAAAACGTTATAGGTTGATTGTTATTCACTTCCTCCACTTTCTCAAAAAGACTTGCTAATTCTTCATCATTTAATTCTTGATTGTTAAAAATAAATCTTTCATTAATCTTTTGAATATGTGGACTTGTAAAAACATTACATTGAATTTTTGCTTCATTTAAAATTGAAAAAATTGCATTAATTGTAGATTGTTTACCGTTAGTACCAATTATTGAAAAAGCTTTTATTTTATCTTGAGGGTTGCCTAGTTTTTTACAAAGATTTTTTATACGATCTAAACTTAGATCTATTTCCTTAGGATGCAACTTTTGAAAGCGACTGAGTATTTTTTTTAGTTTCATTTTCTTCAGTGCTTATAACAGAATTTTTCTTTAATAATATCGACAATAATTTTTCTATTGTTGGCAAAATATCTTTTCTATCCAAAACAATATCAACCTGACCCTTTTCCATTTGCCATTCAACGGTTTGAAAGTTATTCGGTAATTCAGTTTTTGTGGTAGCTTCGACAATTCTTTTTCCCGCAAATGCCATAGTTGCTCCTCTTTCACCAATACAAATATCACCTGTAGAAGCTATACTAGCTTGTAAACCACCAGTGCTGGGGCTTGCGACGACAACAAGATAAGGTAGATTATTTTTTTTTAATTCATTAATTGCGATCGTCATTCGGGTCATTTGCATTAAACTAAGCATATTAGTCATCATTCTCATACCTCCTGAGCCGCTCACAAATATATATGGACATTTTTTTTCTATAGCTGTCTGAACTGATGCAAGTACATTTTCACCTTCATTCAGGGATATACTGCCTCCGATAAATTTGAAGTTTACAGCGGATACAACAATATCAATGTCATTAATTTTAGCCTCACATGACAAAATCGCATTATCTTGTCCAGTTATTTTTTTTGCTTCTTTTAATCGATCTGTATATTTTTTTTTATCTTCCCAACGATAAGGATCCGGATCTGCAACTTTAGGGGAGTCTATTTTCGTCCAATTATTTTTACCAAACCACATATCAAATCTTTGAGATGGTGTTTGATAATGATGAAAATTACATTCAGGACAAACAAAATTATTTTCTTCTATTATTTTTTTTTCAGTAGGAACACCATGACAACTTATATACTTTGAAGCAGCTATTTCCGATTTAGTTGCTCTTTTACGTACAGCAGTTTTAATTTTATCTGCTACTGATATGATACGTGTGATCCAATTCATTTAATTTTATTTTTTAATTTTCTAACTACATTAGTAACATTTGTGACAGCATTTTGTCTGTTTTTAATTGATTTAGATATTTCCTTACAAATTGCACTTCCAACAACTAATCCATCAGCTTTTTTCAAAGATTTTATAGTCTTTTCAGTAATACCGAATCCAATTGCAACATTTTTTGAGGGGTTTACTTTTTTAATTAATTTATAATTTTCCATAATTTTTTTTGTTGTTACTTTTAAAGCTGATCCAGTAGTGGATATCATTGAAATCATGTAAACCATATCGTGAGAAATTTTGATTATTTCTCTCATTCTTTTTTTACTTGTAGTTGGTGCAATTAATTGAACAAAACATATAGAATTTTTTTTACATATTTGAGCGAATTTTTTGTTATCAGGATAAGATAAATCAACAACGATAAGACCGTTTACTCCTGCATCTCTACACCTTTTTACAAATTTCTTTTCCCCATAATTAAAAATCATTTGATAATAGCCCATTAGTATTAAAGGTTTAGCGTTTTTATTTTTTTTATATTTTTTAACCATCTCAAAAACATTATTGAGTTTAATGCCATTTTTAAGGGCTCTATAAGAACTATTTTGTATCTCTTTTCCATCTGCTGTGGGACAATTATGAGGGACTCCCCACTCAACCACATCTAAGTAACTTGAGATAGAATTTAAAATATCTAAAGATATTTTTTTATTGTTGTCACCACACACTGTGTAGCTAATTAAAGCAGGTCTATTTTCTTTATTTGCATTTTTAAATGCATTAGCAATTATATTTTTCATTTAGGGTAATATCCAATATTCTCAATATAAATTTTTTTGTCTTTGTAGCCTGAACCACAATTATTTACGACTAAAACAGTATCCTTGTTTAGTTTGGGTGCAATTCGGATACACTCACTCCATGCATGTGCTGGTTCTAAACTTGGTCTAAGTTTTTCTAATTTTGTAACTAGCTTGAAGGCATTTAAAGCCTCTTTATCAGATGCGAATGTATAACGTGCTCTTTTAGAATCTTTTAAAAGGCCGTGCAAGGGACTCGAGCCCGGGTAGTCAAGTCCGGCTGAAAGTGAATGTGTATCAGAAATTTGGCCATCTTTGTCTGTTAAACAATATTGGGCCGCACCATGAAGAATTGCAACTCTAGCATTTGTAGCTAGAGGAGCTGCATACTT
Source organism: uncultured Pelagibacteraceae bacterium (assembly GCA_902516625.1). Classification (GTDB taxonomy): domain Bacteria; phylum Pseudomonadota; class Alphaproteobacteria; order Pelagibacterales; family Pelagibacteraceae; genus Pelagibacter. The sequence continues at coordinate 61,299 of CABXYU010000001.1, forward strand.
TGCTTCAACACCAATTAGCTCTACATGTTTTTTGTCGTAATCAATAAATTCATTCCAAAAGCCAAGCGCCGAGCTACCACCACCAATGACGTTAACAAGTTTTAATTTAGGTATTTTGCCAAATTCTTTAATTAACTGTCGTTTTAACTCCCTTGAAATTTGGGATGTCGACCACGCACATATCTTCATAAAGACATTTGCTCCAATTGCTGATCCTACGGCTAAGTGAGTGTTATCACAGTTAGAAACATAATGGCGCATACACTCAGATACAGCATCAACTAAAGTTTTTGATCCAGAATCTACGGGCACAACTTCCGCACCAGCTTCTCTCATAAATTTTACATTAGGAGATTGTCTTTCAATATCTTTAGTACCCATAAAAATTTTGGCAGAAAGGTTCATTTTTTTTGCTGCTAAAGCAAGATTCTTACCAAACATTCCTGCTCCTGTATCCCCAGCTATAAATTTTTTACCAGACTCTTTACAAATTAAAGCATTTACGGTTGCATGATATGCCTTGTGAGCATCCCCATTTATTGCAGAAACATCTTTACACCAAATTTGAGCACCACCAAGATGCTTTGTTAAATTCTTTAGGGGAAAGAACGGTGTTTCACCACCTAAATAATGTTTAAAGTAATAATCTCTTTTTTTTAGAAATTTTTTACTTTTTCTTAATTTTTCAAAAAGTTTTGATAAATCTTCTATAGGTTTTCGAGCAGTTTCCGCTACAAAATTTCCTCCAAATTTACCATTGCCATAGAAGCCGTTTTTGTCATGTTGATCAATTAAAGGGATATTCTTTTTAAGTTTCATTTTTTATTTTATTTACATTATTTAAAAAAATTTCTATTTTCGATTTATCTTTTAATCCAGAAGTTTCTAGGCCACCTGATATATCAATAATATCTGCTATTTCTGCAACATTTTCAAGATTATCATCAAACTGTATATTGCCTGCTATCATCACTTCTTTATCAAATTGAACATTTTTTAATAAAGAGTGATCGAAAGACTCACTTTTTTCATAACCTTTGCTATCAAATAAATAAATATCTGAAATATTCCTATAAAGTTTATATTTTTCTACATCTTTAAGATCTTTAATAGTTAAAGCAGTAATAATTTTTTTATTATACTTTTGTTTAATTTTTTTTATTTCATCTGGTGTGCAGTCATAAATTTGATAATAATCAAAAGGAAGGTGTTTAATTTTTTCTAAAATATCTCCATCAGGTTTTACAAGAACTGCTACAAAATAAGATTTCTTTTTATCTAATGTTAAAAGTTCATTAAGTTTTTCAATATTTACATATCTCGAGCTTTTTTTATAATTGCAAATGAAACCAATAAATTGAGGTGGGTAAGGGTGATTGATAATAAAATTAAGAGTATCAAGATCTGAGATCCCACAGATTTTTGACCCATTAATCATTTATTTAAGTGATCAATTAATCTTTGAGTATTATTTCTGATATTTCCTTTTATTAACGATCTTCCCATTACAATGCCTGACACTTTATTTCTAAAAGCATCATTAGGGGTCATTACTCTCGATTGATCGTTAGCACTATCTCCAGGCAGTCTTATTCCAGGCGTTACAATAAATAAGTTTTTATATTTTTTTCTAACCATTTTGGCTTCTAGTGCAGAGCAAACTATACCATCACAGTTTGATTTCTTGATTAGCCCAGCTTGTTTTAAAACTAATTGTTCTACAGACTTTGTATGTCCCATTTCTTTAAGCGATTTATTGTTAAGACTTGTTAGAATTGTAACGGCGAGTACTTTTAAATCTTTATTGATTGATTTAGCTTTCTTTTTGATAGCTTTTAACATTTCAAAACCACCATTCGCATGGACAGTTATATATTTACATTTTTTAAGATCTTTTAAGCTGTCTAATGCAGCTAATGCTGTTTGTGGAATATCATTAATTTTTAAATCTAGCCAAAATTCTTTTTTAAAATTTTCTAAAAATTTTCTTCCATTTTTAGAGTAAAAAAATTGTAGTCCAAACTTCGGAACAACTTTGAGTTTATTTGTATGGGTTTGTTTTATGATTTTTTTTATTTCACTTAAATTAGAAGTATCACAGGCAACAAATATTTTATTCTTTTTCATTATTTAATTTTTTAAACAACTCTTTAGACATTTTAAAGTGAATTGTTTTTTTTTCGGGAGTATTTACCTTTTCACCTGTTTTCGGGTTTCTCGAAATTCTTGCTTTTTGTGTATTTGTAAAAAAAACTCCAAATGTCCTTAGTTCTACACGCTCACCTCTTTTAAGAGTTTCTTTGATTTCTTTGAGAATAATTTCAGAGAACTTTTCCAGGTCTTTTTTTAAAAAATTTGGATAGTTCTTGGAAAGTTGTTTTAAAAGCTTTGATTTTACAATAGCCAATTTAAATCTTCTGAGTTATTTTTTTTCTTTATCCTTTTTTTTCAAATCTTGTGACAAAGATGAAAACGGCAAATTTTTTCCTGAACCTTCTGCCCCATATTTCTCCAGAGCCTCCTTTTTTTCAATTTCTTCTAAAAGTTTAATACTTAAATTTACTTTGCGTTTATTCAAATCTAAATCTGCAATGGCGCAGTCAATTCTTTCTCCCCCAGTAAATCTTGAAGGTCTTGCATCTGCTGAATTGATTGCAATTTGAGATTTTTTAATTGTGAAATCCATTTCACAACCTTCTGGTCTTACAATTAATCCTTTATTATCAGTTGAGATTATTTTAACAGTTATTGCTTGATTCATTTTTTTGCCTTTGAACCAATCGAAAGGGTCATTTTTAGTTTGTTTAAAACCAACTCTAATTTTTTGTTCTAAAGATTTAATCTCCAAAACTTTTACCTTAATTTTATCGCCTTTTTTATATTTGGTTAACTCTTCTTCACCGTTATTTAAATATGTCAAATCATTACAATGTAAGAAAGCATCAATATCTAAATTATCAATTTTAACAAATAATGAATATTCATTTTTATTTACAACCTCTCCATCAACAATAGTGTCGACAGGAAATTTTTTTTCAAAAGTTTCAAATGGATTTTCAAGTGTAAGTTTATGTGATATTGCCACTCTTCTTTTTTCTTTGTCAATCTCAGTAATTACACAATCAATTTCATCACCAACCTTAAGCATTTTTTTTGGTGATACATTTTTTTTCGTCCAACTTAGTTCACTTGAATGTAAAAGTGTTGTTAGCCCAGGTTCCAATTCACAAAAAGCTCCAAAGTCCATAAGTTTTACCACTTTAACTTTATAAACTTTGTTTAACTCATAGTTTTCTATATGTTCAAAAGGATCAGGGGAAAGTTGTTTAACCGAACAACCAACCTGTAGCTTTTCCATGTCTACAGAAATCACTTTTAAATCATGTTTTTCACCAATATTAAAAACCTCATCTGGATGATTCACTCTTGAATACGAGATTTCTTGTAAATGAACGAGCACATCTAATTCTCCATTTACATTAAAAAAACATCCAAAGTTACTGTAGCCCTTAACTTCTGCACCTTTAATGATATCTCCAATTTTATATTTTTCTATAATTTTTGCTTTATCCTCTTTCTTAAAAGAAGAAATGATTTCTTTTCTAGAAACGCAACAGTTTCCACGAATTTTATCGAGCTTAATTACTGCAAATTTTTGAGGTTCATTCATTAAATGACTAATATCTTTTAATGGCTTGTCACTAATTTGTGATCCAGGTAAAAACATTAGAGAACCTGTATCGATATGCTCGACGATGGCACCTCCCTTGCATTTTGATGTAATTTTTCCCATTATAGGTTCATTTTTTTCAAAGGCTTCGACTAGTTTATCCCAACCTTTTATTTTTTGTGCTTTACTTGCTGAAACTAAAACCTCTCCATTTTTATCCTCAATTTTTTCCAATAAAACTGAAATTTTTTCACCCAACTTTATTTTGTCCGCTAGTCCCATACTTTTTAGTTCATTAATGTCCAATACAGGCTCACTTTTAAGACCTTCAACAAATAAAAAAACAAATTTTTCTGTTATCTTATTAATTTTACCCTCAATAATTTTGCCTTCCTCGATGTTTATTTTTGAGAGCTGACTATTGAGAAGTTTTTCGAATTCTTGAGATGCGGGGCTTTTAAGGCTTTTATAAATTTCCATTAATTAAATTTTAGTATGTGTTTTAAGTTGTTCATTTTTTAAAATCTCGAACTTTTAGTTAAATTTAAGCTTTTAATCAATACTGAATTTAGATTAATTTCTCAAAAAAATTAAAAAATTAGGGGTTTTTTATATGTTTTTAGACTAAAGTGGCTCCAAGACTTTTAATTTTTCCAATAAATGTTGGAAAAGATGTTTTTATAGAGTTTTTATCAAATATTTTCCAATTACCTCCAAAAACTAATGCAGCAACCACGCTTGACATAAATACCCTATGATCTTTTAAAAAATTTTTGATTATTATATTCTTTTTAATTCTAAGTTTTGGATTTCCATAAATTTTAATACTGTTTTTTGTTAAAATTGTCTTTACTCCCATTTTGTTTAGAATTCTTGAACCCCACACTAATCTAGGACTCTCTTTTTGATTAAGTTCAGAGAGGTCTTTAAAATAAGAAATACCTTTAGCTCGAGCAGCAACTAGAAAAATTAGTAAAAATTCATCAATTGCAGCACTATTTAGTTTTCTTGGACAATTAATAGGTTTAATAGATTCTTTACTTTTAACAATTAAATCTGCAACTTTTTCTCCCTTATAAATCCTTATCTTTTTCATTGTGATTGATATTCCCATTAATTTGAGGATTTCTAATATTCCTGTCCTTGAGGGATTAATGTTTACATTTTTAATTTTTAAAGTTGAATTTCTTGATAACACAGTAAGGACAATAAAAAAAGCGCATGAGCTAATGTCAGAGGGAATGGTATAGTCAATTGGTTTAATATTTTTTCCTCCTTTAATTTTGATAAAATCAAAATTTTTTTGTTTTTTTACTTTTATAGGAAGTTTTAAGTTTTTAAAAAAAATTTCCGTATGGGTTCTTGATTTCTTTGCTTTTATAAAAGTTGTACCCTTAGTGTTAAGTGCTGCTAACATGACGCTACTTTTACATTGGGCTGAACCCCTTGATTCATAATACTTTATAGGTTTTGGAAATTTCGTACCCATGATACTGATAGGTAATTTACCTGAATTTGTTTTAAATTTTGCTCCAAATTTTTCAAGTGGTTTAGTAACTCTGAGAAAATCTCTTTTTGAAAGGCTTCTATCGCCTTTAATCAAAATTTTTTTTTTGGAATGGACCAAGAGACCCATTATAAGTCTTCCTAAAGTTCCAGAATTTCCAGCATCAATGATAGTATTCTTTTTATAATTAAAGTTACTTAATCCATTACCAAAAATTTTACATGAATTTTTTGTTAACTTGTAATGAACACCAAGTTTTTTTAAACACTTTAAGGTACTTATTACATCTTCAGATCTAAGAATATTTTTACAAGTTGATACCCCTTCGGCTTGAGATGCGAATAAAGCCCATCTTATTGATAAACTTTTGTCTCCTTCAATAGACAATGATTTGTTAAATTTTTTTATTTTTTTTGAAATTTTTAGAAAATTAGCCACGTTTAAATTTTAGCTTATCTTAAATGATTCTCCAAAATAAACATTTCTTGCATCAATATTTTGAATGAGATTTGTGGGAGTTCCATGAGCCACAACTTTACCATTATGAATTATTGCTGCAGTGTCAACACATGCCAACAAATCGCGAGCTTGGTGATCGCAAAGGATAATTGAGATGTTGTTATTACTTTGTAAATTGACAATTATTTCTTGAAGCGTCTTAATTGTTAATACATCAAGAGCAGCGAATGGCTCATCTAAAAGAAGTATTTTTGGATCCGAAATCAGTGCAATAGCAATAACAAGTTTTTTCTTTTGACCTCCAGATAAAAAATTTGCCTTGATATCCCTAACAGCATCCAACTCAAATTTAGAAATGAGTAAATCAATTTTTTCATTTCTAAAACTAATATTATCAATTGCAATTTCAGCAATTGCTTTAAGATTTTCAAAGACTGTTAAATCATGAAAAAAACCACCATGTTGAGGCACAAAACCAATTTTAAATTTAATTGTTCTTTGATAGATGGGATATTTATTTACTAGATCAGAGTTAATATAAATAGATCCATAATCTGGAGAAATTAAGCCTGTTATTAAATTAAAAATTGTGGATTTACCAACACCATTTGGACCTAACAAACCTAAAATTTGACCGCCATTTAATTGAAGGTCTAAATTATCTAAAATCATTTTTCTTCCAAATTTAAGTGAAATTTTCTCAAGTTTTAAAATTGATTTTTTTCTCTTAAAAGATTTTATTCTAAATTTTTTTACGTTACTCATTTATTTTTTGACTTTATTTCTACTTTGTCATTGTTGTTATTCATAAAAATTTCAACATCTTTTGAGACTAAATCTATAGTAATATTATCAGTTTTTAAAAGTCCCTGTATCCCCTCATATATAATATTATCACTTATTGTCACAATATTTTCCTCAAAATTTAATAGTAATTTTTGTGATTTAATAATGTTATCTAAATAGCTGATATTAACTCCCTTTTCGAAAATTGTATTATAATTGGAATTATTAAATAATGCAGTATTAGATACAACTTTTAAAGCTGAACCGTCTTCATCTTTAAAAATTGCATTTACTCCTTGCATCTTAACAACCTCCACACCTTCTATATAAGAAATTTCGCTTAAGTCAGAAGTAATGATATATTGAGTTTTATTTTCAAATTTTACATCATATCTTAAATTTTTTATAAGATTGCTTGCACTTTCATTTTCAATTTTTTCTTTTTGGGGAACATCAACTTTCATTTTTTTTTCCTTAAAAAGATATTTATTATAGAAAATAAAACAAATGATAAGAATAAGAATAAATAGTAAAATCTGAAGTAAAATTTTTTTTCTCAACAATTTATCTCGAATTCTCTAAAAGATGGTGAATATGTAAAACCCCTACAACTTTTTTTTTATTTCCATTTTTATAGACAAATGCACTAGTAATTTTTTTTTTGTTCATTTGCATTAAAATATCAGAGGCAAGAGTATTTTCTTCAACAGAGAATGGGTTTTTTGACATAAAAGATCGAATTTTTAAATTTTCAATTTTTCTTTTTTTTTGTAAAAGTCTTTTTAAGTCACCATCAGTGAAAATGCCACTACTTAATCCCTTACTATTTATTATAACTATAAAACCAAGCTTCTTTGCGTTTAAAATTTTTAAAGCATTTCTCATTAGTTGATTTTCATTTACAAAAGGAATCTTATTTTTAGTTAACATAATATCGCTTGCTGTTTTCAATTTAGCACTCAGTGCACCACTTGGATGAAATTTTTTAAAATCTAGTTTGCCAAATTTTTTTTTTTTCATTAAAGCTATCGCAAGCGCATCACCTATTGACAATTGCATAGTAGTGCTTGACGTTGGAACGATTCCATCACCAGATTCTAATACTTCAGGAATTAATAATTTAATGTTTGCAGATTTATATAAGGTTGAATTTTTATTAGACATTATTCCTATTAAAAGAATTTTATTTTTTTTAGAATAATCGATTACATTTTGAAGCTCAGAGGTATTTCCAGAATTGCTTATTAGAATTAAAATATCGTTTTTAGTAATTCTTCCTAAATCACCATGAGAACAATCAGAAGCAGATATAGAAAACGAAGGTGTCCCTACAGACGATAAGGTAGCAGAAATTTTTGATGCTATTATTCCACTTTTCCCAACCCCACAAATTATAATTTTTGATTTACATTTTGATATTGCTTTTACTGATTTTTCAAAAGAGTCATTAATTGAATGCTTTAGTTTTTCTAAAGCAATGATCTGTAAATCAATCACATTTTTACCAATTTTCTTTATTTCATTTTTCATCTTTAATGAGACCAAATATCATCCTTAAATAATGCAAGATCTAGATCGACTCTTGTTTTCAAAAATTTTAAACATTCCTTATATAATTCAACTCGTTTTTCCCTCTTAAGTATTTTTTCTAACTCGTCGTGAATCTTATGTAGATATATCACATCATTTGCACAATATTTTTGTTGAGCAACACTTAGCTCACCGCCAAAATCTGAATTTTGAAATTGTTTACTAATATCAATGTTCATAAACTCTTTAATCAAAGTTTTTAAAGAATGATTATCTGAATAAGACCTAGCAAGTTTGGATGCAATCTTAGTATCAAGAATATTATTTGTTTGTGTTTTTAAATAATATTTAATATGTGCAATGTCAGCTCTTCCAAAATGAAAAATTTTTTTGATTTTTTCATTTGCCAGCATTTTTACTAAATTTGGAGCCTCATAATTGGATCTATCTAATTGAACTATGTGAGCATCATTTTTTCCACTTGATATCTGTATCAAACATAGGGGATCTCTCCTTACATTTAGACCCATGAATTCACCATCTATAGCTATAACGTTGCCTAAATTCAAATCATCTGGTAAATCTTTTTTATACAATTTAATATCAATACTCATACAATTATAATTATATATATATGAAAGCAAAAAATTGTCTAATTTTTGGTGGCAGTGGTCAAATTGGTAGGCACTTAATTAGAAAGCTTACAAAAAATAACTATAAAGTAACTGTCGTTACAAGAAATATTCACCAAAAAAGCTATATTATAAAGACGCAAGCTAATGCTGGATACATAGATATTGTTGAGGCCAATATTTTTGATGAAGAAAAAATAAGAAAATTATTCAAAAATGCAGACATTTGTATAAATCTTATAGGGATATTATACGAAAAAAAGAGAGGGGCTACTTTTAACAATATTCACGCTATTTTTCCATCATTGTTATCTAAGCTCTGTAAAGAGTACAACATAAATAAATTTGTTCATGTATCGGCATTAGGCATAAATAATGCAACAGACTCAGATTATGCGATAAGCAAATTAGAGGGAGAAAAAAAAGTTTTAGAAAATTTTCCTTTATCAACAATTTTAAGACCCTCTATTGTTTATTCTGTAGATGATAACTTTACTACTAATTTCATGTCATTACTAAGTAAGCTTCCCGTTTTCCCATTATATTATGCAGGAAAGACCAAATTTATGCCCATTCATTGTTCAGATCTTACAGATATAATATATTTTGTTATATCCAAAAATATTGATACACAAATAGTTGAGTGTATAGGGCCTGAGATAATTACTTTTAAAGAAATTTTAGAAAAACTTTTAATTTTAATTAATAAAAAAAGATTACTAATACCATTTCCACTTATTCTAGCACAATTATCAGCAAAATTTTTTCAGTTATTTCCATCACCTATTTTGACTGAGGACCAATTGAAGCTTTTAAGACACGACAATATAAACTCTGGAAAATACAAAACAAACGCAGATATTGGAGTGCCTAGTAGAAAAAATTTTTTTAATGAGGTTGAGAAATATAGCTTTATGTGGAGAGACGGTGGCCAGTTTTCAACAAAAAAATACCACTCACAAAGTGACTAAAATTTAAAGTGTTAATCTTAAGCTGATTTAATTTTTTTTTCTATAAATTCTGGAACATCTTCTTTTTCTGCTGTATCGTCTTTTTTGCCTTTAGGCTGATATGCATAAAGCAAATGAAGCTTACAATATGAAAAATCTTTTAGAGAAGATCTCCCACAAAAATAAAAGGACTTTTCATCTGGATGTCCTATTGGCCATTTACAAGAATTTTCATCTAATTCTTCCAATTGTTTTGGATTTTCTGGTTCAAAGTCTTTATCAATTATCAAAGATTTAAATTTGCTTCTTCTACCTCTCCTCGAACTGGGAGTTTTACTAACAATAGAATTTTCAAAATTTTTAGTGGTTGCTGCCGATCGAGTTTTTATCTTTGCTGATAAATTTAATCTATGAGCTTTTCCAATGACTGCATTTCTGCTAATTCCACCAATAATTTCTGCAATTTGGCTGGCAGTATTTCCTTTTCCCCAAAGCTCCTTAAGTTTTGCTATTTTTTCTTCAGTCCAACTCATAATTTACAATATATAGTATTATATATTAATTTAAATACTATATAATGTTAAAGAAAATCAATTAACAAGTAAAAGTTAGGACTTATTAACAATATTTTAAAAATGTGATTAAAATTCTACAATCGTTACTTGAATCTATTTAGTTTATTTATAAGAGAATTATTTAAGATTAAGAGTTAAAAATTAATATGAGTTATTTAGCAGGAAATTACAAAAGAAGAAAGCTATCTTTTAAAAAAGGAAGAGGATCTTTTTTATACTCAACTGATGGAAAAAAATATTTAGATTTTTTAAGTGGTATAGCGGTTAATACTTTAGGACATTCTAATCCGAAGTTAATAAAAGCTTTAAATTTACAAGCTAAGAAAGTTTGGCATGTTTCAAACTCATTTCAAATACCCGAAGGAGAAATTTTAGCTAAAAAGTTGGTAAAAAGAACCTTTGCAGATAAAGTAATTTTTGTTAATTCTGGTGCAGAAGCTAATGAAGCTGCAATAAAAATTGCAAGAAGATACTTCTACTCTATAGGCAAACCAAAGAAAAATAGAATTCTGTGCATAAAGAATTCTTTTCATGGAAGAACTTTAGCCAATATTTTTGCCAGTGGATCAAAAAAAATGACAGAAGGTTTTGGACCGAAAGTAAGTGGTTTTGATCACTTTAAATTCTCAGATTTAAAATCTCTCAAAAAAAAAATTACAAAAAAAACTGCTGCAATATTTTTTGAGACAGCTATGGGTGAGTCAGGTATTAAAGTTCATTCAAGAAAATTTTTAAAACAAGTAAAAAAAATTTGTAATCAAAAAAATATTCTTTTGATCCTTGATGAGGTACAATGTGGCATTGGAAGATCAGGAAAATTTTTTGCTTATGAATATGCTAATGTTAAGCCTGATATAGTGCCTATCGCAAAAGGGATAGGAGGAGGTTTCCCTATTGGAGCCGTCTTAATGTCAAATAAAGTATCAAAATGTATGATTCCAGGAACTCATGGAAGTACTTATGGAGGAAATCCTTTAGCCATGGTAATTGGAAATGTTATTATGGATGAGGTTTTTAAAAAAGGATTTTTAAAAAATGTAAGAAAAAATTCGAATTATTTTTTGGAACAACTATTAATTATTAAAAAAAATTACCCTCATGTTATTAAAGAAATTAGAGGAATAGGTTTATTAATCGGCATAAAGGTAAGTGTAGATTTAGCAAATTTTATTAATAAACTCACAAAAAATAAACTTTTGACTATTAGAGCAGCAGAAAATGTGGTTAGAATATTGCCTCCTCTTAATGTAAAAAAAAAAGAAATAGATTTGGCATTGAAAATAATCAATAAAGTCTGCTCAGAATTTTAAGCTGATGAGTCATTTTGTAAATCTTAAAGATATATCATCTAAGGATTTAAGAAAAATTTTAATAGATGCAAAAAAAAGAAAAAAAATGAGAGAAAATTTGTCCACATTAGAAGTTGATAAAGGCGCACCATTAAAAGGTAAATTATTAATTCAAATGTTTGAGAAACCAAGTTTAAGAACAAGATTAAGTTTCCACTTGGCAATCAAGCAGCTTGGTGGAGCTACTTTAACACTAAGATCTAATGAGCTTCATCTAGGTAGAGGTGGTGAAACCCTAGAAGACACTGCGAAAATTTTGTCAACTTATGGCGATGCATTTATGCTGAGAACCGATAGTGAAGAAAAAATTGAGAATTTCAAAAAAAATTTAAAGATACCAGTCATTAATGGATTAAGCCCTAATTCTCATCCAACTCAAGCTCTTTCAGATATATTCACAATTGAGGAAATTAAAAATAAGTCAATTTCAAAATTAAAGATTGTTTGGATTGGAGACTCAAACAACGTTTTAAACAGTCTGATTGCTGTATCTGTTAAACTAAAATTTAATCTTTATGTAGGTTGTCCCAAAAAATACTATCCAAATAAATTTATTTTAAATTGGGCAAAAAGAAATGGAGGAAATATTTTTATTTTTGATGATCCAAAAAAGGCAGTATCAAACGCAGATGTAATAATTAGTGATAAAGTTATTTCTTTAAATGATAAAGTAGATAAAAAAAAAAAGTTAAAGTTTTTTAAATCATTTAGAATCACAGAAAAATTAATAAAGTTAGCTAAAGAAGACTGTGTTTTTTTACATTGTTTACCGAGAGGTACTGAAGTTGAGGAAAAAGTTTTTTTAAGTAAGAAATCAAAGGTTTGGCAACAAGCCCTTAATAGAGTTCATGTTCAAAAGAGTATATTATTATACTGTTTTAATAAATTAAGGTAGTGGTAAAGGGTTATCAGAATTCTGGTTTAAATACTTTATAACCGAAGCCCTGTCACTCTCTTTTCTTAAACCAGCGTATGCCATTTTTGTGCCTTTTATCCATTTTGCTGGTTTGATTAAAAAGCCGTTGAGTTCCTCAAAGCTCCATTCCTTACCATATTTAACTAAAGCTTTCGAATATTTGTAATTAGACATGCCGCCAATTTTTCTTCCAACCACATTGTATAATGCAGGACCAATATTATTTTTCCCACCTTTATTTATTGAATGACAAGCAGCACATTTTTTAAAAATTTTTTCTCCTGCGGTCGCATCTCCTAAAGTCATTAGCGCAGCAATATCAACTTTTGCTTCAGTTACTGTCTCCTTAGGTAATGAGGCAGTAGTTACCTGATCTAATTCTACTTCGTATCCTGGTTTTTTTGGCTTTTCAACATGAAATACAATTTCAGACAGTTTTCCAATACCAATTATCAGAAGAGCAACCATCAGGATTGCAGCAACTATTTTGTTAATCTCAAAAGAATCCATTTTATAAAAATATATTTTGAACGTATAACATTATAAATTAAAAATTGCTTATAATTAAAATGTACAACTTTGCCTCTGGTGAAGTCCTTATTTAGATAAAAAATGAAAACATTAGTAATAATTCCATCAAGATTGTCAGCTTCGAGATTGCCAGGAAAGCCATTATTAAAGATAAATGGTATATCAATGATTTCCCATGTTTTTCAAAAAGCCAAACAAGCAAATATTGGAAATGTTTTTGTTGCCACAGAAGATCAAGAAATTATTGACGATGTGAAAAAAAATGGTGGACAGGCAATTTTGACTAGTAAAAATCCTAAAACAGGGACGGATAGAATATATGAAGCAATTAATAAAATTGAAAATCAAGACATCGAATTAGTAATGAATCTTCAAGGTGATGAGCCTTTGATGGATATAGATGACATAAGAAATTTATACAACCACATGGTAAGAACAAAATCTAAGATGGGCACTTTAGCTTCAAAAATTTCAAATAAGGACTTTTATGAAAAAGAAAGTGTTGTAAAAGTTATTACTCATGAAGAACTTAATTTTAATAAGTTTATTTTAGCATCAAATTTTACGAGAAAGTCAAAAAAAGATAACAAAAATACATACCATCATTTGGGAATCTATTGTTACCAAATAGATGTTCTTAAAAATTTTGTATCTTTACATCAAACAGAAAGTGAAATTAAAAACAGATTAGAACAGTTAAGAGCATTAGACAATCAAATTGAAATAAATGTTGGTCTAGCACACTCATCTCCTGTAGGAGTAGATACTGTGGAAGATTTTGTAGCTATCAAAAAAATTATGGAATATAAATCCTAATGGCAAAAATTTTTTTTCAGGGAACTTATGGAGCTTATTCACACCTTGCAGCATTATCAATAGAGCCAAAGGCTGACATAATTCCTTGTAAAACCTTTGATGAATGTTTTTCAAGAGCTTTAAACGATTCAACTTCGAAAATCATAATTCCAGAGTCAAATAGAATTACTGGAAATATAGGCATTGAATACCTTATTTTTAAATATAGGCTTAATATTTACTCTGAATGTTTTCAAAAAATTGAACATAACCTGTTAGCTTTAAAGGGCACAAAGATTAATGAAATTGAACATGTTTATTCACACGCTCAAGCACTATCTCAGTGTTCGAAATTTATTAAATCCAATAAACTTATTGAACATGTAAGAGCTGATACCGCCGGATCAGCAGAAATGGTCTCTAAAAGTAATAGCAAAAAGATTGCGGCAATAGCTTCTCAATTAAGTGCTAAAACTTATAATCTTGAGATAATTAAAAACAATATTGAAAATGAAAAGGGTAATCTCACTAGATTTTTACTAATGGGGAAAAATATTTCCCAACCTAATTATGGAAAGAAAAAATATATCACCTCATTTTTGTTTAAATTGAAAAGTAAACCAGCTGCCCTTTATCAATCCTTGGGTGGATTTGCTATTAATGGTGTAAATTTAACAAAATTGCAAAGCTATCCTGAAAAAAATACTTTTGACTCATTTTTTTTTTTATGTGACCTCGATGGACACATAGAAGATCCAAAAGTGCAAAAATCTTTAGAAGAATTGGGTTTACATTGTCAAGATTTTCACGTCCTAGGTGTTTTTGAAGCAGATGTTTTGAGAGAAAAGTAAAAACTAAACTTTTCTTGTAGATTAGAAATTATTACTGCTATAATAATTGATGGAGGCTAGAGGTGGGTGCTGCTTGAACCCGACCAGATCTTAACGGAAGCAGTCGTAAAGACAGTTATTCAGGTTCTAGTCTCCTTTAAATATTTATGAAAAAAAATTCAAAAGTCTTGGCTTTGAAGTATAGACCACAATTATTTGATGATTTGATTGGTCAAAATATTATTTCAGAAACAATTACAAATTCTATTAAATCAAAAAAAATTCCTAATGCATATCTTTTTACTGGTATTAGGGGAGTGGGTAAAACAACAATCGCAAGAATTGTAGCAAAATCATTAAATTGCATAAATGGCATTGAAAAAATATGTAAAGAAAATTTGTGTGAAAATTGTGAGGCTATATCGAATTCAAATCATATAGATGTCCTCGAGATGGATGCCGCCAGTAAAACTGGAGTTGATGATGTAAGAGATCTTATTGAATTTTCAAGATACGGGCCTTCATCTGCCAAATATAAAATATTCATCATTGATGAAGTTCATATGTTAAGTAAACAAGCTTTCAATGCTCTATTAAAAACATTAGAGGAACCACCTGAGTACTTAAAATTTATTTTCGCAACAACAGAAATTAAAAAAATCCCAGTAACTGTAGTCTCTAGGTGTCAGAGATTTGACTTATCTAGGGTGAAATCTTTAGAGCTTTTTGAGTTTTTAAAAAAAATAAAGAACATGGAAAATGGAAAGGTTTCAGATGATTCTCTTAAACTAATTGTGAAGATATCCGAGGGATCCGTTAGAGATGCCCTTTCTCTACTTGATAGAGGTTTGTTAGCCTTAGATAAAAATAAAGAACTTGATTTAAAGTCTGCACAAAAAATCTTTGGTTATTTTGATAAATCTCAACTTATTGATTTATTTAGTCTGATATTAAAAGCAGAGGAAAAAAAAGTCATTAATGTTTACAGAGAAATATATAATCAAGGTATTGATCCTAAAATTTTTGTAAATGATTTCTTAGAACTTCTTTATTATTTTAAGAATATTAATTTAATTACACTTGAGAGTACTAATTTCGCTCTAAATGACGAAGAATTTGTCAGAATAAAAAAAATAGCTGACCAGGTTGATCATCATGTTTTTATTATGTTTTGGCAATTTACAATAAAAACACTTGAAGAAATTGACATAGTTTCAAATCAAAATTTATCTATTGAAATGTTTTTAGTGAGATTAATGCACCTGGTTTCTTTAAAACCATCAGAAAATCAAGTCGTCAAAAATGATTTACCAAAAAATTATGAAAAAAAAGATACTTCATCTAGCTATATGATCGATACTATTGATCAAATTAAAAATGTTTCTCAAGAAAAAAAATTAAAAATTGAAACCCAATCAGAAGTTAAAGCTGAAAATAAAATATCTGTAAATTCTTTTGAGAGGCTTTTACAAATTTGCTCAGAAAAAAAAGAGATTAAATTAAAATATGAATTAGAAAATAATGTAAATTTGGTGAGTTTTGAAAAAAATAGAATAGAAATTTCGTTTAATGATAATCTTGATAAAAATTTTTTGAAAGATCTATCATTAAAACTTTTTGAATGGACATCGGTAAGATGGATTATAACTTTAAGTAAAACAAAAGGTGAGATATCAGTTAAAGAAAAAGTACAAAATCAGAAGAATCTTTTGATAGAAAAAGCTAAAGACTCAGAAATGTATAAATCTATATTAGAAAAATTTCCTGATGCAAGAATGGTGAATGTAAAACCTAAAAAAAATTTTGATGAGTAATGACAGACTTTAATAAAATTCTCGAAAAGGCAAAGGAACTTGAGGCCAAAATGAAAGAAAGCCAAAAAAACATAAAGAATATTAGAGTTGAAGGTGTCTCAGGGTCGAATTCTGTTAAAGTAGTTCTTGATGGTGATGGTGAAATGTTAAAAATTGAGATATTAGATGAATTATTAAAAGAGGAAAAATCAATTATAGAGGACCTGATTGTTGCAGCTTACAATAATGCAAAAGCTGAACTTAAAAACAAAACATCAGAAGAAATTTCAAAAGCAACCGGTGGATTTGGTATTCCAGGTTTCAAATGGCCACTTTAAATAATGCAAAAAATTAATGAGATAGAAGATTTAATTAAAATAATTTCTAAACTTCCAGGTTTAGGTCCAAAATCAGCCAAACGAATTGTCTTGAAATTAATTAATAATAGAGACGAACTTGTAAAACCAATGACCAATAGTTTAGCTAAGATCTATAAAAATATTACAAGATGTAATTCATGTGGATCTTTAAAATCATCGATAGAAGGTTGTGCAAATTGTCAAAATTTAAATAAAAAATTTGATAAGATTTGTGTTGTAGAGGATATTGCTGATCAATGGTCAATTGAAAATTCAAACATTTTTCAAGGCTATTTTCACATACTTGGAGGAACACTTTCATCAGTGGGAAATAGAAAAGAAGATTTGTTAGTAAATTCTTTAGTAGAACGTGTAAATAAAGAAAAAATTGAAGAAGTAATTTTAGCGACAAGTGCTACAGTCGAGGGACAAACAACAGCTTTTTATATTCAAAATAGCTTGAAAAATACCAAAGTAAAAGTTACAAAATTAGCGCAAGGATTACCAATTGGAGGAGAAATAGAAAGTTTAGATGATGGAACTTTATTCTCAGCTTTTAAAAATAGGTCTAAATTAAATTCAAGCTCTAGTTAGATTTTTTTTTTAATCTATTAAGGTGTAATAGGGGCTCTGTATATCCTGATGGCTGCTCTTTACCTTTAAATATTAAATCGCAAGCAGTTTTAAAAGCGATTGAACTCTCGTAGTTTTCACTCATTTTTGTATAATTTTTGTCATTTTCATTTTGCTTATCCACAACCTTTGCCATTTCTTTCATAATTTCAGTTACTTGTATCTTTGTTGTGATACCATGGCGTATCCAATTTGCAATATGCTGCGAAGATATTCTTAAGGTTGCCCTATCTTCCATCAAACCAACATTATTTATATCAGGCACCTTTGAACATCCGATGCCCTGATCTACCCATCTAACAACGTAACCTAATAAAGTTTGCGCAGAATTAGAAATTTCAGAATTTATTTCATCTACAGACCAATTAGGTCTATCAGCAATTGGTATTGTTAAAAGATTGTCTAATTTGGCTTTTTCTCTATTAAGAATTTTTCTTTGTTCATCGAAAATATTTATTTTATGATAATGTAATGCATGTAAAGAGGCTGCAGTAGGGGATGGCACCCATGCACAATTAGCACCTGCCTCTAAATGAGAAATTTTTTCATTCATCATTTGCTTCATTTTATCAGGGGCAGCCCACATTCCTTTACCGATTTGAGCCATACCAGAAAATCCACATTTTAGACCAACATCAACATTATTATTTTCATAGGCAGAAATCCATTTTGCAGATTTCATGTCTCCTTTTTTAATCATAGGACCAGCTTCCATAGAGGTATGCATTTCGTCCCCGGTACGGTCTAGAAAACCTGTATTGATAAAAAAAACTCTATTTTTCAATGATCTTATACATTCTTTAAGATTGGCCGAAGTCCGTCTTTCTTCGTCCATTATACCAATTTTACAAGTATACTTTTCTAGGCCAAATAAGTCCTCAACATTTTCAAAAATTGTATCTGTAAAAGCTGTCTCATCGGGTCCATGCATTTTTGGTTTAACTATATAGATTGAACCTGCTCTTGAATTTTTCTTTCTTTTTAAGTCATGGATTGCAGCAGCTGTTGTCATAAAAGCATCCATTATTCCTTCTGGCACTTCACTTCCGTCTTTTAACAAAATAGAAGAGTTTGTCATGAGATGCCCAACATTTCTAATTAACAACAAACTTCTACCATGAAGTTTTAAGCCCTTGCCATCTTTAGAAATATAACTTCTGTCTGGGTTAAGTTTTCTTTCTAAATTTTTTCCATTTTTTTCGAATTGAATCTTTAAATTTCCTTTCATTAAACCAAGCCAATTTTTATAACAAACAACTTTATCTTCCGCATCAACAGCTGCAACACTGTCCTCATTGTCACAAATAGTAGAGATAGCTGACTCAGCTATAACATCACTTATTCCAGCTATATCATGAGCAGCGCTAAATGCTCTTGGATTAATAATAATTTCAAAGTGTAATTTATTATTTTGAAGTATTATGGCACTTGGTTTATTAGCATCACCTCTATGCCCAACAAATTTATCTTGATCTTTTAATTTATATTCATAGTCATCTTTTAAGATGATTAAATCTTTATTTGAGACTTTTAGACCAGCTATATTTTTCCAGCTTGTGCCATCTATGGGAATGTGTAAATCAAAAAACTCTCTTACATATCTAATTACTTCTTGGCCTCTATTTGGATCATATCTCTCACTTCCACCTTCCTCTGACTCAATTATATCTGTTCCGTAAAGACTGTCATAGAGACTTACCCATCGAGCGTTTGCAGCATTTAATGTATATCTTGCATTCATTATAGGAACAACTAGCTGTGGACCAGCAATTTTAGAGATTTCCTCATCAACATTTTTTGTCTCTATTTTAA
Organism: uncultured Pelagibacteraceae bacterium; assembly: GCA_902516625.1. Lineage (GTDB taxonomy): Bacteria > Pseudomonadota > Alphaproteobacteria > Pelagibacterales > Pelagibacteraceae > Pelagibacter. The sequence goes on from CABXYU010000001.1 coordinate 80,426, forward strand.
AATCCGGACCCTCATCTTTTAAATAACCAATTTCTTTTAAAAATTTTTTATATTCGGTAATTTTAATTTCCTTACCCTTATTATTTTGATGCCACCCATCAATTTTTTTTTGTAAATCTTCTCGTATTTTTAACAATTCTTTATTTTTAGGTGCTAAGTCATGAACTATTTTATCAAACCCAGACCAAAATTTTTCTGGTGAAATATCTAAATCTTTTAATAATTGATTGTCTACAAAATCTAGCAGTTCTTTTGAAACTTTTAAGTTTTTTATGGTTTGATAATTTATTGTCATCAATTTATTTTTAAAACCCAAGATAAATTAAGTCAAATAATTTATAGAAGCACCCACATTTTATTATCATTTTCAATACTAATGTATTAATAGTAATTAGATGAAAAATTATCTCAATTTTGAAACAGACATAAAAGATTTAGAGACTGAAATCGAAAAATTAAAAGATCCTTACAATCAAAGTGGTCTATCAGAGGTGGATACCCAAAAAATTTTAAAAACACAAAATGAAATAGATGAAAAATTAAGACAAATTTACTCAAATCTTGATCCCTGGCAAACTACAATGGTTGCTAGACACGAGGATAGACCTAAGTCTAAATTTTTTATAGACAATTTATTTGATGATTTTATTTCATTGTCTGGTGATAGATATTATGGTGAAGATAAATCAGTATTAACAGGTTTTGCAAAATTTCATGGTCAATCAGTTTTAGTTATTGGTCAAGAAAAAGGAGAAGACTTGGATACTAGAATTCAGAGAAATTTTGGAATGATGAGGCCAGAAGGTTATAGGAAAACTATTAGATTAATGGAATTAGCAGAAAAATTCAAAATTCCAGTTATTTCTTTTATAGACACTCCTGGTGCTTATCCCGGTGTAGGGGCTGAAGAAAGAGGCCAAGCAGAAGCTATAGCAAAATCAATAGAGTGTTGTATGAAATTGAAAGTTCCGACATTAGCAATAATTATTGGTGAGGGTGGTTCTGGAGGTGCTATTGCCCTAGCTTCTGCCAATAAGGTTGTAATGTTGGAAAATGCAATCTATTCAGTTATTTCTCCGGAAGGATGTGCAACTATTCTTTGGAGAGATCCAAAAAAAATGCTTGATGCAGCTAAAGCAATGAAACTATCAGCGAAAGATTTATTAGATCTTCAAATTATAGATGAAATTGTGAAAGAACCTCTTGGTGGAGCCCACAGAGATAGAAATTTAATTTTAACAAATGTTAAAAATTCTATAATTAAGAATCTAGATTATTTTAAGCAAATGTCATCTGATGAAATTTTTAGTGATAGAAAAAATAAATTTTTAAGAATTGGAAGATCAGAGGGTTTTATTGATAATACTGACAAACTAAGTTCTTTAGGAGATCCTGTAAGCAATTCAAGATTTTTTCAAAAACATAGAAAAAATCTTCTTATACTTTCATCTTTTGTTTTATTAGCCTTAGCTTTAATACTAATATTTTTATAATGCACCACAGCAACGTTTATATTTTTTACCAGATCCACAAAAGCAAGGTTCGTTTCTATTCATTTTTTTCCCAAATGATGCTGGGTTGAAATTTTTTTTGGCAATTTTTTCTTCTTCTTCTTTTGGAGCTTCTACTACTTTTAAATTCATTAAAATTGTAATGAAATCTAATTTTAATTTATTAAGAAGATTTTCAAATAGATTGAAAGCTTCTTTTTTATATTCAATAAGAGGATCTCTCTGACCATAGGATCTTAATCCAATAACTTGTCTTAGTTGTTCTAAGTATTGAATATGTGACTTCCAATTTACGTCGATGGATTGTAAAAAAATTCTTTTTTCAATTTCTTTAGATTGTTTTTCTCCTAGAAGTTTTATTCTTTCTTGACGAGAATTTTGAAATTTCTCATTTATTTTCAATTTAAAGATATCCTCCCTTGCTGTAATTAGGTCTTGAAGCTCACTTTCATTTAAATTTCTTCCCAACATTGATTTTAGTTTATTTTCAAAATCCTTGTTTCTAGGATCATTTCTTTTTAAATTTTTAAGCTGTATTAGTTCCTCAACAATTTGATATAAAAAATCATTTGAATATTCAAAAATTTGATTACTATCCATTGCATTTTTTCTCTGAGAAAAAATGACATATCTTTGATCATTCAGCACATTATCAAATTTTATCAAAGTTTTTCTAATATCAAAATTTCTTGCCTCAACTTTCTGTTGCGCTCTTTCTAAAGCTTTATTAATCCATGGATGATCTATACTTTCACCATCTTTAAGTCCTAATTTTTGCAAAATGTTATTCATTGACTCTGAGCCAAATATTCTCATTAGATCGTCCTCTAAACTTACATAAAATATTGAACTTCCTTCATCCCCCTGCCTACCAGACCTTCCTCTTGCCTGATTATCTACTCTTCTTGACTCCATTCTCTCTGTACCTATTACAAACAAACCTCCTAAAGTCTTAATATTTTTTTTGTTGATCTGAAGTTCTTTCTCGTCAATTGAGCCTTTTTTGCCACCCAGTTGAATATCAACACCTCTTCCAGAAATACTAGTTGTTATTATTACAGATCCTTTTTTTCCTGCATTGGCTATTATTTCAGCCTCATTTTCATGATTCTTAGCATTTAAAACTACATGTTTTATATTTTCTTTTAATAAAAGCTTTGAGTAGATCTCAGACTTATTTACACTTGATGTAAAAACTAAAAGTGGTTGACCAATTTTATTACACTCAATAATTTTTTGAATTATTGAATTATTTTTTTCTTTTTCTGTTCTAAAAATTTGATCATTAAAATCTTTTCTAACCATTTTTTTATTTGTTGGGATTACAATAACTTGCAGATTATAAATTTCGAAAAATTCCTGTGACTCAGTTACAGCGGTACCTGTGCATCCAGATATTTTTTTATATAATTTGAAATAGTTTTGATATGTAATAGATGCCAACGTCTGGTTTTCAGCCTGTATATCAATTCTTTCTTTCGCCTCTAAAGCTTGGTGAAGTCCATCACCAAATCTTCTTCCTTCCAAAATTCGTCCAGTTAGCTCATCTACTATCTTTAAAATTCCATCTTGAATAATATAATCTTTTCCATTCTCAAATAGATGATTTGCACGCAGTGCTTGATTTACAAAATGTACCAAATTTAAATTTTCTGGGTCATAAAAATTTTTATTTTTTAATATTCCAGCTTCTGAAAAAATATTTTCTATATTCGTGATACCATCATTTGTTAATAAAATATTTTTATCTTTTTCATCAATTTCATAATCATTTTTACCAAGTTTTTTGACTAATTTATCAACTGCTAGATATTGATTAGTTTTATCTTCTGCTGCTCCAGAAATTATGAGTGGTGTTCTGGCTTCATCTATCAAACAAGAATCGATTTCATCTACGATAGTAAAAAAATGCTCTCGCTGTACCATGTCATCTTTTGAGAATTTCATATTATCTCTAAGATAATCAAAGCCAAGTTCGCTATTAGTTGCATATGTTATATCACAATTATAATTTTTCTTTCTTTCATAATCATTCTGATCATTATTAATAAAACCTGAACTTAACCCTAAAAAATTATATACTTCCCCCATTTCTTGAGAGTCTCTTTTTGCCAAATAATCGTTAACTGTCACAACATGTACGCCTTTATTTTCAAGTGCATTCAAATAAGCTGCCAGCACAATTGTTAGCGTTTTTCCTTCACCAGTTTTCATCTCAGCTATTTTAGCCTCATGTAAAACTATTCCTCCAATTAATTGGACATCGAAATGACGTTCTTTTCTTACTCTTGACGATGCCTCCCTTACAATTGCGAACGCCTCAGGCAATATTTCATTAAGACTTGATCCATTTTTAATTCTTTCTTTAAACTCTTCTGTTTTTTTTGGAAATTCTTCATTTCTCAAAACTTTTAAATCTTTTTCAAAGGAGTTAATTTCATAAACAATTTTGGTAATTCTATCTAACTCCCTTTGATTGGTTGATTTAATCAATTTTGTTAAAAATTTTAAAGGGTTTAGCATTAGTTTTTTGATTTATTATTTACTTATATCCTTTAATATAATTATTTAATAATTATTTTAAATAGCATGGGTATCAATTTAAGCAACTTTTTGGCTTCAAAATCTAAAAATAAAAGAATGAAGGAATTCCAAGATTTGGACCATATTGATGGTGTTTCAATTTCAACAGTAAGTGCAAACTTGTACAATAATCCAAGAGATGATTTGGTAATGTTTTACTTTAGAGATGGTGCAAATAACGCATCACTTTATACACAATCAAAAATTATTTCTGAAAATATTAAATGGAATTTAAAACACAAAAGTAAAAAGATATTTTCACTTATTGTAAATACAAGAAATGCGAACTGTTTTACAGGAAAACAAGGATACAGGAGTCTTGAAAAGATAGCTGAAACTATTTCCATACAATTATCAGAAAAGCAAAAAGAGGATGATGCTCAACCAAAAAAAATAAAAAAAAAAGAAATAATTTTTGGTTGCACAGGCACGATTGGAGAAATTTTTCCTGAGGAAAAAATTAGAAACAAAGTACCTGACCTGATTGATAAAATAAAATATACACAAAATAAATATATTTGGATGAAAGCTGCATTAGGGATTATGACAACAGATACCCAGCCTAAGATGGCTATGGAAAATTGTACGATCGGTAATAGTGATATCAAAATTTTTGGTTTAGCCAAAGGCTCAGGAATGATCCAGCCCAATATGGCTACAACACTTGCATATATTTTTACAGATGCTGATATTCCGAATGATGTACTGAAAAAGCTTCTTAAAAAGAATATTTTAAACACATTTAATGCAATTAGTTGTGATGGAGATACTAGTACAAACGATATGGTTACAATATTTTCAACAGGAAAAGCAAAACATCCTAAAATTAATAATTTAAATGATGAAAAATTAAATAATTTTGATGAAGCTTTAAACAAGGTATTACTCAACCTGGCAAAAAGAGTTGTGGCAGATGGTGAGGGAGCTTCAAAGTTTATTAAGATACAGGTTAATAATTGCAAAACAGATAATGATGCAAAAAAAATTGCTTTTTCAATAGCAAACTCTCCGTTGGTAAAAACTGCTATTGCAGGAGAAGATCCAAATTGGGGAAGGATTATAATGGCAATTGGTAAGGCCGGGGTAGTTATTAACTTTGAAAAATTATCAATAAAGTTTGGAGATGTTTTAATAATTCAAAATGGAAAACTTAACCCAAATTATAATGAGTTAGATGCGTCGAACTATATGAAAAATGATAACATAGAAATTGATATTGATATCTCAAATGGATCAAAGAATTTTTCGGCATTTACAATGGATTTAACAAAAAAATATGTTGAAATAAATGCAAATTATAGAAGTTAATTACTATTGAATTTTTTGCCAAAATTATTAAATCAAAGTATATGATTAAATACAAATTAATTTGTAAGAGTTGCGAACTATCATTTGATAGTTGGTTTGCATCTTCTCAAGAATATGACAAGTTGAAAAAAAGGAATTTTTTAAACTGCCACAACTGTAATTCTAACAATGTAATCAAAACTTTAATGGCTCCTAAATTAATGAATAAATCCTCCGATAAGGATTATTTAAAAAATTTAAAAACTAATACAGTTGGAAAAAAAATTAAAGAGTATCAAAAATTTATAAAGGATAATTTTAAATTTGTAGGTGAAAATTTTGCACAAGAGGCCAGAATAATTCATTACAGCGACAAAAAAAAAGCAAAAGGGATTTACGGAACCGCTTCTAAGGATGAAATCACGGAACTCAAAGAGGAAGGAATTAATGCAGAGATTATTCCTTGGACTAAAGATAATAGAAATTAATTTTTTATAAATTTTCCAATATAGTTTATTGATTTATCTTTACTAATAGACCACTGATCTTTAATTAAATTAAATTTCATTCCATTAAGAGCATCAAGTCTAAAATTATACTTCTCTAAATTTTTTATTAAATCCTCAGGTCTTACAAATTTTTCCCAATCGTGAGTACCTATCGGAAGCCAGCGTAGAATATACTCTGCTCCAATAATTGCGAATAGATATGATTTTAATGTTTTGTTAAGAGTTGCCACGAACATAATACCATTTTTTTTTAATAATTTTTCACAAGATCCTAAAAAAAAATCTACATTTTCTACATGTTCAATAATCTCCATGTTTAAAATAACATCAAATTTCAAATTTGAATCTAATTTTTCTGGTGAGGTACATTTATAATTTATTTTAAGATTATTTTTTTTTGCGTGTAATTTAGCAATTTCTATATTTTTAGATGAAGCATCTATGGCAGTAACTTCAGCACCTAATCTAGTAAGTGGCTCAGACAGCAGTCCGCCACCGCATCCTATATCAAGAATTCTGATATTTTCTAGGGGTTTTCGTTTATTTTCAATTTCCAAAGTTTGAATAATATTATCTTTTATATAAGAGATTCTAATAGGATTAAACTTGTGTAACGGTTTAAATTTTCCCTCAGGATCCCACCATTCCTCTGCAATTTTTGAAAATTTTTCTATTTCTTCTTTGTTAATTGTGTTATTTTTCATTACTAAGTTGACTTTATATTCAACATGTATTTTATCAATATATTTTAATTTATTAAGTGAAATTCTTATCATGAAAATTGTAGTTTTAAAATTTGGAGGCACTTCAGTAGGAACGATTGATAAAATCAAAAAAGTAAGCGATATAATTAAAATTTATGTAAGAAAAAATTACAAAGTAATTGTTGTTTCCTCTGCCATGAAAGGTGTAACAAACGATTTGGTAAAAAAATCAAATCAAATAAGCCCAAATTTTTCAGAGGAGGAATATGATGTATTGGTTTCCACTGGTGAGCAAGTAGCATGTTCTCTAATTGCAGGCAGATTAATTAATAATGGTATTAGGTCTAGGTCATGGCTGGCTTGGCAGGTTCCAATATTAACAACTGGGCACCATAAAAACTCAAGAATTAACCTTGTAAAAAAAAATGCTATTTTAAAATATTTAAAGAAAGGTGGTGTACCTGTTGTTGCAGGTTTTCAGGGAATAAATGATAAGGAAAGGATAACGACAATCGGAAGAGGTGGTTCTGATGCGACAGCAATTATGCTCGCTAAATTTTTTAAAGCCAAACGATGTATAATCTACACGGATGTTGAGGGAGTTTATACTACCGATCCTAATAAACTTAAAAAAGCAAAAAAGATTAAAGTAATTTCTTATGAGGAAATGTTGGAAATGGCATCATTAGGAGCCAAAGTAATGCAACCAGTATCTATACAAGATGCCAGACTAAATAGAATAGATATACAAGTTAAATCTTCTTTTGTAAATAAAAGTGGAACACTGATAACCAAAAGATCCAATATTCTAGTAAACAAAATTGTAACTGGCATTACCTCAACTCATAACGATGCAAAGGTAACTTTAATTGGAGTAAAAGATAAACCTGGTGTTGCTGCGTCTATCTTTAAACCTTTATCAAGAAATTCTATAAATGTTGATATGGTTGTTCAAAATATTTCTTCAAACGGTAAAGAGACAGACTTGACATTTACTATTAAAAACGAAGATTTAGATAAAACAAAAAAAATTATAAAAGAAAATAAAAGTATTAATTTTAGAAAATTATTGTTTAATAAAGGAGTTTCCAAAATTTCCATCATCGGGGTGGGAATGATTACTACTCCTGGCGTAACATTTAGAATGTTTCAGTCACTTGCTAAAAAAAGAATAAATATTCAAGTTATTTCCACATCTGAAATTAAAATTTCTGTTTTGATTGACAAAAAGAATATTAAAAAAGCTTTAAATGCTTTACATAAGGAGTTTAAATTAGATAGTTAAGAAAAATGAATATCAGACCATTTAGAAATATTAAAAGAAAAAAAACTAAAGTCATTTCAGTTGGAAAAGTAAAAATTGGTGGAGAAAATCCAATTTCAGTTCAATCTATGACTAACACTCTTACAACAGATATTAAGGCAACAATAAATCAAATTATTGAAATTCAAAGTGAGGGAGCAGACATTGTAAGAGTATCCTGTCCAGATGAGTCCTCCTCAAAAGCATTAAAAGAAATTGTGAAACATGTTGATATACCAATTGTTGCTGATATACATTTTCATTACAAGAGAGCTATTGAGGCTGCAGAGAACGGAGCAAGTTGTTTAAGAATTAATCCAGGAAATATTGGAGATAAAGGTAAGATTAAAGAAATTTTGTCTGCAGCAAAAGACAATGAATGCTCTATAAGAATTGGTGTAAATGCTGGCTCATTAGAAAAAGAGATTCTTGAAAAATTTAAGGAGCCTTGCCCAGAAGCTTTAGTCGAAAGTGCTTTGAAAAATATTAAAATTTTAGAGGATCAAAACTTCTTTAATTTTAAGATAAGTGTAAAATCTTCAGATGTTTTTTTGTCAATTGAAGCCTATAGACAACTTTCAAAAGTTACCGATTATCCCCTTCATCTAGGAATAACAGAGGCTGGAAGTTTTGTGTCAGGCAGTATTAAATCCTCGATTGGAATAGGGTCTCTTCTATTAAATGGAATTGGGGATACAATTCGAATTTCTCTATCAGATGACCCAGTCCAAGAGGTAAAGATTGGAAATGAAATACTTAAATCACTAAATTTACGAAATCGGGGTGTTAAAATCATATCTTGTCCATCATGTGCCAGGCAGGGTTTTCAAGTAATAGATACAGTCAAAATTTTAGAGGAAAAACTGTCTCACATAAAAACTCCAGTTACTTTGTCAATTATAGGCTGCGTTGTTAACGGACCAGGTGAGGCCGCGATGACAGATGTCGGTATTACGGGAGGTAAAAAAGGTAATAACATGTTGTACTTGTCAGGAATGCAAAAGGAAAAAGTATTGACTGAGGATATGATTAAAAAAGTTGTTTATGAAGTTGAAAAAAAAGCGTCTGAATTTGAGAAAACTAAATGATACCTGAAAAGACTATCAAAGAACTAATTTACAAACATTCAAATTTAGAAAAGGATTTATCGTCTGGTAATTTAAATAAAAATGAATTTGCAGAAAAATCAAAAGAATATTCTGACCTAAATGAAATTATTGCAGATGCAAAAAAGTACTTATCTTTTGAAAAAGATCAAAATGAATTACAAAAAATCATTGAGGATAAAAATGGAGATTTAGAGCTAAAAAAGATGGCTGAAATCGAGTTAAAAGATCTCAAACATTTGAATGAGCAAAATGAGAAAAAATTGAAATTATTTTTATTACCCAAAGATGAGGCAGATAAGAAAAATGCTATTATCGAAATTAGAGCAGGCACAGGAGGCTTAGAAGCAAGTCTTTTTGCTGGAGATTTATTTAAGATGTATGAAAAAGTAAGTCACAAAAAAAAATGGTTATTAGACCTGATATCAATCTCTAAAAGTGAGGCAGGAGGACTTAAAGAAGTAATTGCTTCAATTAAGGGAACAAATATTTACTCAACCCTTAAATACGAGAGTGGTGTCCATAGAGTTCAACGAGTGCCTGATACTGAAACACAAGGAAGAGTTCATACCTCAGCTGCAACGGTAGCAGTTTTACCTGAAGTTGAGGAGGTAGATTTAAAAATAAACGAGGCTGATTTAAGAATAGATGTTTTCAGAGCTGGTGGTCCAGGTGGGCAGTCAGTTAATACAACTGACAGTGCTGTAAGAATAACCCATATACCAACAGGTCTTTCGGTTTCACAACAAGATGAGAAATCTCAGCATAAAAAAATAAGGCAAAAGGAATGAAAATTTTAAGAGCTAGGTTATACGAATTAGAGAGAAACAGGATTGAAAAAGAAAGATCACAAGATCGAAAAACTAAAATAGGAACTGGAGACAGGTCAGAAAGAATAAGAACTTACAATTTTCCTCAAGGTAGAGTTACTGATCACAGAATTAATTTAACATTACACAAACTAGATGAATTTTTAGAGGGCGAAGCATTTGATGAAATGATAGAGTCATTGACTCTTCAAGCTCAAGAAGAAAGTCTGAGTAACTTAAAATAAAATTATGAACATAGAAAAAGCATTAAAAAATGCAAAGGCTATTTTAGAAAATGGTGGTTCTAAATCACCATGTTTAGATAGTGAAATCTTGATGTCTAAAACTTTAGAAAGTAAAAGAGAATATATTCTGCTTAATCTTAAAAAAAATCTAGAAAAAAAAAAATTAAATTATTTTGAGGATTTAATTTCTCAAAGACTCAAGGGGAAACCAATTGCTTACTTGACTGAAAAAAAAGAATTCTGGAAATATGAGTTTATTATCAAAAAGAATATTCTTATACCAAGACCCGACACCGAAACTCTTATTGAAGAAGTGTTTAAATTGACAAAAAATAAATCAAATCTGAGAATTTTAGATATTGGAGTTGGTTCTGGGTGTATATTGTTATCAATATTAAAAGAAAAAAAAAATTTTCATGGAATAGGTGTTGATATTAGCAAAAAATGTATTTCGTTGTGTAAAACAAATGCCCAAAAGCTAGGTTTAACAAATAGGGTAAAGTTTTTTCAATATGATATTGACAATTTCTCAAATGGCAAATATGATTTAATTATATCTAATCCTCCTTATATAAAAAAACATTGTTTAAAATATTTGGAAAAAGATGTAATAGGATTTGAGCCAAAATTGGCACTTAATGGTGGATTAGACGGATTATCAGAAATCAGAAAGATAGTATTAAAGTCGTCTGAATTGATAAAAAAGAAAGGTAAATTTGTTTTGGAAATAAATTTTGATCAAAGAAAAGAAGTTAAAAACTTATTAGAAAGAAATGGATTTTATATTAACAAAATTGTGCAAGATTTAGCAAAAAACGATAGATGTGTTGTAAGCACTAAAATTTAAAAACAATAACTATGGTAACGTTTAGAAATAATAATGGCAGAAGAGGCAGCTTCAGAAGAGGTGATAGGAATTTCAAACAAAATTCTGACAGATCCAAGTATGGATCTAATTTTTCAAACAATGATAGCTTTCAAAGAAAGGCTCCTGGTAGAAACAACCATAATGCATCAAAATTAATAGAGAAATATAGCAACCTTGCAAGAGAGGCATTATCAAGTGGTGACAAAATTTTATCAGAAAATTACTTTCAACACGCTGATCATTTCACAAGAATTTTGAGTGAACAAGAAAATTTTAAGAAGTCCAAAAATCTTGAAAATAATTTTGAGCAGAATAAAAAAACTTCTGAGGACGAAAAAGATAAAAAAATTTCACAAACTGAAAACGTAGATAAAAATAATATCCAGTCTGAGGCAAACTAATTTATTCCAACAATCTTTTCAGATTTTAAAACATCTAATTTTATCTTTTTTGTCTCAAATAATTTTCTTTCATTACCTTTAAGAATTTTGCCAGAAGGCAATTTCAATGTTTGTGAATTAATTTTTTTTCCATTAACTATTACTTCGTAATGAAGGTGAGGACCGGTTGATTTTCCGGTAGATCCAACGTATCCAATAACTTGAGCTTGTTTTACTCTTAAACCTTTTCTAATTCCTTTTGCAAATTTAGACATATGTGCATAAACGGTTTGATATGTTGAATTATGTTTAATCACAATACAATTTCCACCACCACCACACCATCCTGCTTTTTTAATTACGCCGTCACCAGATGCCATGATTGGAGTTCCCATTGGAGCTGCAAAATCCGTCCCTCGATGCATCTTATTAAATCCATCTATAGGATGTTTTCTCATTCCAAAGGGAGAAGAGAGTCTAGCTCCGTTTATAGGAGTTTTCATTAATGCTTTCTTAACACTTTTACCACTCTTATCGTAGTGTCCTTCGCTTCCGTTTTTATCAAAGTAGTAAAGTGAATTATCTTGACCACTCAATTTGAGATTGGCAAAAAGAATATTACCTGTTTCGATTACCTTTCCATTATCATTTATAAATACTTCATACATTATTTGAAAACTATCACGTTTCCTTATATCTCGTTGAAAGTCTACCTGAAAACCATATATCCTTGCAAATTCAACGATGATGTTTGCCGGGATCTTTTGTTTTGACGCAGACTTATAGAGACTTTGTAATATAATATTTTCCTTATATAAAATATTCTTATTAAGTTTCGATACTAAAATTTTTTGATCAAATTTATTAGATTCAGTATTTCTAGATAAGTAAATTTTTTCAGTGTTAGAGATTTGAAAAATGAATTCTTTAATTAAGGAATTTGTCTGATCTATGGTAAATTGGATCTTATGATTAGTGTTTAATTTATTTAGATTAATTTTTTTTGAAATTTTATTTTTAATTTCCTCAATTTCTTTACTATTAATTTCATAAGACTCCAAAATTTTATCAAAAGTCTCACCTGATAAAATTTTATGTTCAATTTCTTTAAATCTAGGCTCAAGCTGATTAAAAGTATGATCTAAAGTTTTTTGTAGATAGATATTGTTAATTATTGTTTTGTAATTACTGTAAATTTTTTTCTTATTGAAATTATAATATGATGTAGAGATAATAGTTACCAATAATAAAATAAACAAAGCAAATATCTCTGAATTTTTCCTGATTTTGCTTTTTAAAAAATTTATCATTTAAATTTTTAGTTTTAAGATTATTAGTGCAGCATTGTATAAAAATCAAAAAAAACCCTTTAAAATAGTGGTTTTTTCAGCTACTTTTTATTTATATATGCTTGATTTCCTTTAATTTTAGCCTATAAGCAACGGACTTTCTCAAAAAATTGTATCTTTTATGACAAAATAATGAGGATTATTGAGACTTTTAGCTCAATTAGCTATTTAAAAAGTAAATATTTAAGAAGAGAAGTGTGGACGGTTAAGGTTACCAAAATTTGTCGTACACACTTCAACATTATATAAATTTTATTCTTAGAATTTATATAGAAGCTAGTGTGCGCCGTTTTTAAACTTGAGAGTTTGATCATGGCTCAGAACGTACGCTGGCGGCACGCCTAACACATGCAAGTCGAACGAAGTAGCAATACTTAGTGGCAGACGGGTGAGTAACATGTAGGTATCTACCCTTTGGCCTGGAATAACACGAGGAAACTTGTGCTAATACCGGATAAGTCTTTACGGAGAAAGCTTTATGCACCATTGGATGAGCCTGCACTTGATTAGTTTGTTGGTGGGGTAATGGCCTACCAAGACTGTGATCAATAGCTGATTTGAGAGGATGATCAGCCACATTGGGACTGAGACACGGCCCAAACTCCTACGGGAGGCAGCAGTGGGGAATCTTGCACAATGGAGGAAACTCTGATGCAGCGATGCCGCGTGAGTGAAGAAGGCCCTTGGGTTGTAAAGCTCTTTCGTCGGGGAAGAAAATGACTGTACCCGAATAAGAAGGTCCGGCTAACTTCGTGCCAGCAGCCGCGGTAATACGAAGGGACCTAGCGTAGTTCGGAATTACTGGGCTTAAAGAGTTCGTAGGTGGTTGAAAAAGTTGGTGGTGAAATCCCAGAGCTTAACTCTGGAACTGCCATCAAAACTTTTCAGCTAGAGTTTGATAGAGGAAAGCAGAATTTCTAGTGTAGAGGTGAAATTCGTAGATATTAGAAAGAATACCAATTGCGAAGGCAGCTTTCTGGATCATTACTGACACTGAGGAACGAAAGCATGGGTAGCGAAGAGGATTAGATACCCTCGTAGTCCATGCCGTAAACGATGTGTGTTAGACGTTGGAAATTTATTTTCAGTGTCGCAGCGAAAGCGATAAACACACCGCCTGGGGAGTACGACCGCAAGGTTAAAACTCAAATGAATTGACGGGGACCCGCACAAGTAGTGGAGCATGTGGTTTAATTCGAAGATACGCGCAGAACCTTACCAACACTTGACATGTTCGTCGCGACTTTAAGAGATTAAAGTTTTCGGTTCGGCCGGACGAAACACAGGTGCTGCATGGCTGTCGTCAGCTCGTGTCGTGAGATGTTGGGTTAAGTCCCGCAACGAGCGCAACCCTCACTTTTAGTTGCCATCATTTAGTTGGGCACTCTGAAAGAACTGCCAGTGATAAGCTGGAGGAAGGTGGGGATGACGTCAAGTCCTCATGGCCCTTACGTGTTGGGCTACACACGTGCTACAATGATATCTACAACAGGAAGCAAAACGGCGACGTTAAGCAAATCCTTAAAAGATATCTCAGTTCGGATTGCACTCTGCAACTCGAGTGCATGAAGCTGGAATTACTAGTAATCGTGGATCAGCGTGCCACGGTGAATGCGTTCCCGGGTCTTGTACACACCGCCCGTCACACCATGGGAGTTGGTTCTACCTTAAGGCAAGGCATAAAAACCTTGACCACGGTATAGTCAGCGACTGGGGTGAAGTCGTAACAAGGTAGCCGTAGGGGAACCTGCGGCTGGATTACCTCCTTTCTAAGGATGAATGAAAGTAAAATTTCATTCTAAATAATATACACGGTTAATGTTGACCGTCCTCATTTCTCTTCTTAAAGTTAGTGTTTCTCTTGCATGGGGGCCGGTAGCTCAGTTGGTTAGAGCACACCCTTGATAAGGGTGGGGTCGAA
>CABXYU010000002.1 GCA_902516625.1 uncultured Pelagibacteraceae bacterium
AGGATTATTACCGTTTGCAGGCATTGGCATCAATTCATTTTCACCCAAAATTCTTGCTACTCTTGTCGTTGGTTGTGCACCTTGACCTAACCAGTATTTTATTCTCTCAGCTTCCAATCCAATTCTTTCCTTTTTTTCTTTTGGTAATAAAGGATTGAAAAAACCTACTTTTTCAATAAATCTTCCATCTCTTGCAAAACGACTGTCAGCTACTACAACTTTATAAACAGGCCTCTTCTTCGTGCCTCCTCGTGATAATCTTAGTTTTAACATTTACTCTCCTTTTTTTATTTTAATTGATTAAATAATTCTGGAGGTATTCCTTTGTCAGATATACCTTTCAGATTCCCTTTTGACATCTTTTTCATCATTTCAGACATCATTTTAAATTGTTTTAACAATTTATTGATAGTGGCTGGATCAGTTCCAGAGCCATTAGCAATTCTTTTTTTTCTTGAACCGTCAATTATTTTTGGGTTTTCTCTCTCTTTTTTAGTCATTGATAAAATTATAGCCTCATTTTTTGTAATGACGCTCTCGTCGATACCAGCAGTATCCATTTGAGATTTTACTTTTGAGACACCTGGCATAAAAGACATGATCCCCTCTATTCCACCCATTTTTTTCATTTGTCTTAATTGAGTTAAATAATCTTCCATCGAAAATTGTCCTTTTTTTAAATTTTCCTCTGTCTTTTTAATATTTTCTTCACCTAGATCTTGAGCTGCTTTTTCAACAAGAGATACGATATCACCCATTCCAAGAATTCTATTTGCAATTCTATCTGGATGAAAAACCTCAAGGTTTTCAATTTTTTCACCAACTCCTAAAAATTTTATTGGAACCTGCGATATAAATTTCATACTGACAGCAGCTCCTCCTCTAGCATCACCATCTGCCCTAGTAAGAATAATTCCAGAGAGATTTACTGTATTTTTGAACTCTTTCGCTATTGATGCTGCAACTTGTCCAGTTAGTGAGTCAGCAACTAAAAAAGTTTCTGCAGGCTTAATTGTATTTTCAATTTGTTTAATTTCACTCATCATTTGTAAATCAATTTGTGTTCTACCTGCGGTATCAAATAGAATAATTTCAGCACCATTTAGATTGGCAGTACTAATTGCTCTTTGGCAAATGTCAGTTGGTTGTTGTCCATCAATTATGGGAAGAGTTAAAATGTTATTTTGTTCACCTAAAGATTTTAATTGTTCTTGTGCAGCCGGCCGATAAATATCCAAGCTTACCATCATAACTTTCTTTTTTTTTGTATTTTCTAGATATCTCGCAAGCTTTGCAGTGGTTGTTGTTTTACCTGAACCTTGCAATCCAATTAACATCATAGGTACTGGTGGAACTGCATTAAGATTTACATCATTATTTTTTTCACCTAATAAACTAACTAATTCATCATAAACAATCTTTACAACCATATCTCCTGGGGATGTTGATCTAATTATTTCTTGACCTAGAGCTTTTGGTTTAACTTTCTCTATAAAATTTTTAGCAACATCAAGAGACACATCTGCTTCTAATAAAGCTTGTCTTATGCCTCTTAGCCCCTCATCAACTTGATTTTCGTCAAGTGATGGTGCTTTTTTTAATGAGGAAAAAACTTCCTCGAATTTATTTGTCAAATTTTCAAACATATTTATTACACGCATTAGTAATCGCACTAGTGGGCGAACCCTCGCTGACTAGTGTCGATCTCTTTGTTTCCAAAGACACCACAAATTTAACGTTTTTGTGGAAACTGGCACAAACTATAATAGAGGTTCAAAAAGTCAATAAATAAGTTAAATAACTATATATGGACATTAAAGCATTTAAAATGGATGGATTAGGTAATGATTTTGTTATTATCGATAACAGACAAAAAATTACCAATTTAACAAAAGATCAGATAATTAAAATTTGTGATAGAAATTTTATCGGCTGTGATCAACTAATATTAATTGAGTCTGATAGTACTGCAGATGCAAGTTTGAGATTTTTTAATTCAGATGGAGGAGAATCTGGAGCGTGTGGGAATGGAACAAGATGTGTTGCAGATTTAATTTCAAAAGAAAAAAACAGTAATTCTATAGTTTTGAATACACTATCAGGAAAATTAAAATCTCAAATATTAGAAAAAAAAATTGTTATAACTAAAATTGGTAAAGCTAAATTAAAATGGAACGAAATACCTTTATCAAAAGAGATAGATACAAAGAATTTAAATATGAAAATTATCGACACGAATAATAATGAGCATTTAGGTGGAACAGCAATTAATGTTGGTAATCCACATGTTATTTTTTTTGTAAAAAAAATTGAGGATTTCAACATAGAAACTATTGGCCCTGAAATAGAAAATCATGAGTTATTTCCTGAAAAATGTAACGTAACAATTGCACAAATTATCAATAAAAATTTGATCAAGGTAAAAGTGTGGGAAAGAGGAGCCGGTCTCACTAAAGCGTGTGGCACTGCAGCATGTGCTACTGCATATGCTAGTAAATTAAATAATCTTACAGAAAATAAAACTGACATAGAGTTTTCAACTGGAAAATTATCAATTTTAATAGATGAAAATAATTCTATTCATATGAAAGGGCCTGTCTCAGATATTGAAGAAATTAGGATAAAATTATAATGGGTATCTTTGATAAATTTAAAATTGGATTTAAAAAGAGTGCGTCAGCTTTCACTTCTGGACTTAAAGAAATAATTATTAAAAAAGAAATTAATGATGAAAATTTAAATAAAATTGAGGAATTTTTAATTAGATCCGATGTAGGAGTTGAGGCTGCATCAGAAATAAAAGAAATGATTTCAAGAAAGAAAATTGATCCAAATAAAGATTTAACAAAAGAAATAAATTCAACTTTAAAAGAATATATAATTTCCTTGATGAAACCCTTGGAACACAGTTCTTTTTTTGAAAAAAAAGAAAAACTTAGCGCAACTTTGATTTCTGGAGTCAATGGGGTAGGTAAAACAACAACCATCGGTAAAATAGGAAAAATATTGAAGACTAATGGCAATAAAGTTATGTTTGCAGCATCAGATACTTTTCGAGCTGCTGCAATTGAACAATTAGAAAATTGGGCAAACAGAGTGGATGTTCAAATAATAAAATCATCCCAAGGTGCCGATCCGGCCTCTGTTGCTTTTAAAGCAGTAGATGAGGCTATTAAAAATAATTTTAATCAAGTTTTAATAGATACAGCAGGGAGACTCCAAAATAAAAAAAATTTAATGGATGAGTATAAAAAGATAGCTAATGTCACAAAAAAAATTGATCCTAATGCACCTCACAATGTCATCTTAGTTTTAGATGCAACTTCAGGTCAAAATGTATTAAATCAAGTTGAAGAATTTAATAAGATTATAGCAATAACAGGTATTGTGATGACAAAATTAGATGGCACAGCCAAAGGAGGAATTTTGTTAGCAGTAGCAAAGAAGTACGAAATCCCAATTATTGCATTGGGCTTAGGTGAAAAAGAAGACGACTTACAGTTATTTGAGGCAGAAAAATTTGCTGAAGCTTTTATTCAAATTAATTAATTAAATTACTAGAAATCAAAGGTTTGTAGATACTGCATTTATAATTATCATCAAATTTATAATGACCACAATCTTTAGAAAAAGAAGAAATTATAAAATCAAATTTACCATTGGTAGGATAAAGTTCTAATTTTTTATTATTGATATCATATTTAAAATTAGCATTTAAACTTTTTACAGCACTAATCATTACTAATGTTTTGTCATCTTTTAATAAATAATATGCAAAATCATCTGGAAATACTGGAAAATCATATTCTTGTAAAAAATATTTAGCTTGTGTAGGAAACCACTCATAAGAAATTAAGGGTGATGAAGAATTTGTTAAATGATTAAAAATATAAAGGTCTTTTGGATAGTCATTTATATAATTATCATCTTCGCCTCTAGCTAAAATGGATTTTTCTCTACCTTTAAAATATAAGCTAAACTTTTTATTGTGTGAATCCATACGATCTATATGAAATAAATCATCTGGTTGAAAAAATTCGTCTTGCGAATGAGCATTCGTAATAAAAATAAAAGCTGCAATAAATAAAAAAGATAATTTTTTCATTATCTTTTAATAAATTATAATTCTGAATTATATTTGTTGAGATTATGGCTTAATTTAAACTTTTTAAAAAAGATTTAAGAGCTTTGACAAGGTTTTCATCGAACTCCATCATATGATTGTCATGTTTTGTGAAATAAGAATATTTTGGTTCATTGGCTATTTCATACATCTTTTTCCCCATGAAGAATGGAACAATCTGGTCAGCCTCACCATGCATTATTAAAATAGGAGCGTTTATATTATTAATCTTACTTTTATTATCAAATTTGTCTTTTAATAATAGATTTACAGGTATGTAGGGATAAAATGTTTTAGCTGCATCGACCATAGAAGTAAAAGGAGTCTCTAATATAACGCCGGCAAAATTTTTTTTTTGTGATAAATGAGTTGCGACACCAGTCCCTAGTGACTCACCATAAATAACGATATTTTCCTCTTTAACACCTTTGCGGACTAACCAATTTATTCCACTTCTTCCATCTTCATAGAGACCTTTCTCAGATGGTTTTCCTTGATTCCCACTAAAACCTCTCCAGGCAATTATTAAAAAGTTTACATCCATTTCACTAAAATGGTTTAACTTATGAATTCTATTTTCTAGGGAGCCTGCGTTTCCGTGAAAATAAATAATTGTTTTGTATTTCTTTAGATCTTTTTCATGATACCAGCCTAATAAATCAATATTATCTGAAGTACTTATTTTTACCTTTTCAATTGATACAGATATCTGATCATTAGAGTAATTATTTTCATTCGGGTGGTACAATAAATTTCTCTGATAAAAATATAAAAAAACCAAAACTAAAAGATAAACTA
This sequence comes from uncultured Pelagibacteraceae bacterium, assembly GCA_902516625.1. Lineage (GTDB taxonomy): Bacteria > Pseudomonadota > Alphaproteobacteria > Pelagibacterales > Pelagibacteraceae > Pelagibacter. Next base: position 4,922 of record CABXYU010000002.1, read on the forward strand.
CAATAATTATTTGTAAAAACGAGAGCAAATTATTCCTAAACTTTTTTAACATTATTCTTTTTCGCCAAGTATATTCCAAAAAATACTAAAATTGTTCCAATGAAATGAAAATTTTCAAATTTTTCATCAAATAAGAAATGCCCATAGATTGCACCATAAACTGTAAATACGTAAAGTGTAAATCCGGTCAAAGAAGCACCTAATTTTTTTTGAGTGATGGTATAAAGAGTAAAAGCAATTATTCCCGGTGAAACGGCCGCAAAGGTTACCCATAAGTAAAATTCAGGTATAAAATTTGTTTGTTTAAAAAATATTTCCTCACCAATATAAAATGGTAATAAACTTAATGCTCCAAAAAATGATATTAAGGTAAATCTCTCAAAAATTTTAAGTTTAGAATTCCAATAAAATAGAAAAACAGAATACAAGGCCCATCCAATTGCAGCGGCTAACATCCATAAATCACCAATTGTGAATTCTAAATTAATTAATAATTTTAGATTGCCTTTGATTATAATCGTAAATACTCCTATTAAACATGTAATCAATCCAATTATTTTGATAAAATTAATCCTTTCATTAAAGAAAAAATAAGAGATCAGAATTATAAATACAGGTGATGACGTATATATAATTCCCATATTTGTAACTGTTGTAGTTTCGCCAGCTAAAAAAGGGAAAGCGCCACAAACACCACAGCCCATGGACCCTAAAAAAAATAATTTTTTGTATTCCTTCTTTATAATTTTAAAATTTTTTTTTAAACTAACATATGTAAATGGTAGTAATATTAAAAAAACTAGTGTCCATCTCCAAAAAGCTAATGAAATAGGTGGTACAAACTCCACACCTCCCCGCGCTACTACTAAGTTGCTCGCCATAAAAATTGGTTGAATAAATAAAAGAGAAAGAGGAAAAATATTAACGTTAAGATTTCTCAACTTGTGTAAAAATTAACTTTTATCAAAAAAGGCTTCGTATATCATCATTATGATAGCTGCACCCATTAAAAGATAAACTGGAATAACATCTATAAACCCAATCATCATTGATCTAGTTAAAGTAGTAGCTAGTCCAATTAAAAAGAAAACCGCAAATGATAAACCAATTATAGTTGTAATTTTATTCATTTAATTATTCCTCACATTCTTTTTCTAACCATTTGGCAACACCTAGAAATCTATGGTCATCATATTTGTCACCAATTAATTGAACTCCTAATGGTAAATTATTTTCACCTTCAAGTAAAGGGAGTGAAATACACGGTGTTCCAAGATAAGACCAAACTTTATTAAACTCTGCTGTACCAGTGCTTTTTAAACCTTTCGGTGCTACACCTGGACTAGAAGGAGACAGGACTCCATGATAATCCTCGAATACTTCTTGGTAAGACTCATAACCTCTTTTCATAAAATCTATTGCTTCCGCATATTCTCGAGCTGAATGTTTGTTTCCTTTAATTATTGCATCTTGCATGTATTTAGAAAGTTTTTTTTTAAATTTTTTAAAATATACTGAGAAATTATTCGCCAAATCTGTTTCATGAATTATCTGATGATATTTATGTATATCTTTAAAATAAGAAGGAGTATCAAAAATCTCAATATTTTTTTTAAATGAATTTATGAAGTATTCAAATGACTCTCTAGATTTTTTATCTATTATTTTCCAATAATCAGTTTTATAAAAGATAAATTTTGGTTCAAAAAAAGGTCCTTTTTTTGTTTCTGTTAAGATATTTTCTGTAGAATAGTGAATGGTTGATGAATCAAATTTATCTTTTTTAATCAAAACTTTTGCCAGCATGGCTACATCTTCTACTTTTCTGCCAAACATTCCAATGTGATCTAGACTGTATGAAGTTCTCAAAACACCATTTCTTGAGATTAGTCCGTAAGAAGGTTTGTATCCCACAACTCCACAATAAGATGCTGGTCTAATTACTGAACCGCCTGTCTGAGAACCGATTGAAGCAGGTGCCATAAAAGAAGCAACAGATGCTGCAGATCCACTTGAAGATCCACCAGGGGTTCTAGTTTTGTCATGAGGGTTTGTAGTAGAAGGTGGTCCTAAGTAAGCAAGCTCTGAAGTAGCTGTTTTCCCCATAACAATAGCTCCAGAGGAATGAAGCAAATCAATTATTTCTGCGTTCTGAGAATATGATTTTCCTTTTCTAATGACTGTTCCACATTCAGTTGGCATATCAACAGTTCCTATTATATCTTTAACTGCTATAGGTACTCCATGAAGAGGTCCAACTGGCTTACCAGATCTTCTATGATCATCGGCTTCAGATGCTTTCTCTAACAGGACTTTTTTATCGAAATGGGCCCATGCTTTAATTTCTTTTTCAAACTTATCTATTCTTTCAATATACTTTTCACAAACTTCGACCGAAGAAAGCTGAGCGTCTTTTATTTTCGATGCGAGTTCCTCAAGACTTAAAGAAAATATATCTGTCATTCAAAATTAGTTTGCAAATAATGTTTCTGGTAACCAAAGTGCTATTCCAGGAAATATGTACATTAAAACCATAGCAAAAATTACAATTCCTAAAAACGGCATTATTCCACTAAAGATTTGCATTAATTCAACATTCTTTGATTGAACTCCTTTTAAATAATATGCTGACATTGCCATGGGTGGTGTCAAAAATGAAGTTTGTAAATTTAAAGCAATCAACATTGCAAAAAAATAAGGGTTTACACCAAAAAATTCTACTAATGGTAAAAAGATTGGCACAAAAATAATCAATATTTCTGTCCATTCTAAAGGCCAACCAAGTAAAAATATTATTAACTGGGTTATAACTAAGAATTGCCAAGGTTGTAAATTCAAAGATTTAAAGAAATGTTCAAAAACTTCGTGACCACCAAGGTATGAAAAAACTGAAGCAAATGTCCAAGAGCCAATAAATAACCACATTATCATTGCGGTTGTTTTTGCTGTTAGAAACACAGACTCTTTAAAATTTTTCCACTTTAGGGTTTTGTAAAAATATGAAAGAACTAATGATCCAAATGCTCCGACAGCAGCAGCCTCAGCAGGCGTTGCAATACCAGCAAGAATTGTTCCTAAAACTAAAATTATCAATGAAAACAAAGGTAAAAAAGAAATAAGAACTTCTTTTAAAATTTCTGCAGTTGGCGGTATCTCCTCTGCAGCAGGTTTGGGAGCGATAGATGGGTTTAGCCATGCTCTAAATATTGCATAAGCAATGTAAAGTCCTGCTAACATTAATCCTGGAAAGATTGCAGCTGCAAATAATCTTAATGGTGACAATTGAGCGATAACAGAATAAACAATCAACATAATGCTAGGTGGAATTAAAATACCCAAACAACCACCTGAACATATAATTCCAGATGCAAATTTTTTATCATAACCAGCTTTAATCATTGCAGGCCAAGCAAGAAGACCCATTAATGTTACTACTGCTCCTATAATACCTGTAGCAGTTGAAAATAAGGCACAGGTAATTAATGCAGCAACTGCCATTGAAGCTGGAAGTTTGTGAGATGCTAACCTTATTGCAAAAAATAATTTTGCAACAATACCGGCTCTTTCAACTAAATATCCCATAAATAAAAAGAGGGGGACCGCGGTCAACACGTTATTATCCATTACAGTGTAAGTATTTTGAACAAAGAGTTGGAATATCCTATTGTCAAACAGATGCTCCATCTTAGTTGGGTCAAAATAAGCGTAGTATCCAAAACCCAAACCCATTGCCATTAGAGTGAATGCAATAGGAAAACCTAATAAGACGGCGAATAAAAATATTCCCATCATCATAATTGCTACTTCTGGATTTGTTAGACTAAATAACATCTTCTTTGTTTCCTTCTTGTGAAGTTCTCATTAATACTTTTTCAGTTTCCTCGGCATCGCCCTCTGTTCCTCTTTCAAGCCAACTACCTGTTTGAATACAAATAATACATCTAAAGACCTCTCCAATTCCTTGGAGTGTTAAAAGCGTTCCAGATAATGGTATTAAAGATTTTGCCATATAAATTTGAATTTGTGCAGGACTGTTCCAACTTGTTTCCTTAATCTTCCATGCAAGTGCAGCATATTCATAGCCATAAAAAGCTAGTGCAATAACGCCAGGAAAAAAGAAAATAAAATATAAAACTACATCTATCCAAGCTTGTGTTCTTTGAGAAAATAACCTGTATATAACATCACCTCTTACATGAGCTTCAGTGCATAAAGTATAAGCTCCTGCCATCATAAAAATTGCACCATACATCTGAAGACTAAAATCAAAATTCCATAAGGTTGGGGCATTTAAAGCATATGCCATAAAAACTTCATAGCATGTTCCTCCCATCAGAATTACTATACACCATGAGAATGCTTTACCCATTGATATACTCAATCGATCGGCAAATTTTATGTAGGATCTCATCATAGATATAGACTTTTATTGAATTGTTATAGATTAATCAAATAAAAAGGGGGCCGAAGCCCCCTCATTAAAATTTGTAAAAGTTAATTATATCTTAACTTTTCCGATTGGACCAAACTCATTTTCATATGCAAGTTTGTAATTCGGCTGATTCATCAGCAAGTACTTCATTACTCTCTTCGCATAAGCTTTTTGAGAATCAACAACTTTCTTAAAGAAAGGATCTTTCTTATTGAAGTCACCAATTACTTTGTCCCAACCTTTTAATTGTTGAGCCAAAATCTCATCTGAAGTTTGGTAAACATTTACTTTATGCTCATTCATTAACTTAGCTAAGTCAGCTGAGTATCTTACTAAAGCTTTAAAGTAGTTATCACTGTTTGCAGCATAAGCAGCATTTTTCAATATTGCTTGGTGTGCTGGTGATAAACTATTATATGTTTTTTTGTTAACTGGTATTTCAAACATCTCTTGAGATTGGTGGAAGCTTCCTAAGTGATAGTGCTTAGAAACGTCTTGCATACCAAATTGAGAGTCTGAAGTTGGGTTATTAAACTCAGCAGCCTCAATCAAACCAGTTTTCATAGCTGGCTGGATTTCACCACCTGGTAATTGTCTAACTACCATTCCCATTGCAGTTAAAACGTTAGTCGCAAGACCAACTGTTCTGTACTTCATTCCTTTTACATCAGATACTTTAGTTACGTTCTTCTTGAACCAACCAAAAGGCTGTGCAGGCATAGGCATATGAAAGAACCCAATGTAGTCGAATCCAACTTTTGCAAGTGTCTCATCATATAATTTTCTTCCTCCACCGTACTCCATCCATCCCATTACTTCTTGAGAAGACATACCGTAAGAAGGACCAGTACCAAATAAAGATGCAGCTGGATTTTTTCCATACCAATATGCAGTCACCCAGTGACCCATATCAACTACACCTGAACTTACTGCTTGTCCAATTTCTGAAGTTTTTACAACTGCTCCAACTGGCTGAAGATCTATCTGTAATGAACCTCCAGACATTTCTTTTACCATGTTGCAATAGTCACCTGCCATTTCAAAAAAGATGTTTGCTCCACTTGGCCATGCAGCTTGCATCTTAAGAACTTTGTGACCATCTGCTCTTGCAATGTTTGGCATTGCAACTGTAGCTGCAGCAACAGCTCCAGCTTTCGCAGCAGTTTTAAAGAACTTTCGTCTTGAAGATTTATTTATCTTCAATGATCTATTTTCTTTCGTCATTATTACTCCTATTAAAGTTAATTAACTGGAATAATTAAAGCATAGAATCAGATTAGAGTCTTTCTAAAAAGAAACGCAGATGTCGCAGAAGTTTAAATTTTTACAATCCCTGGTAGAATTAATTTACTTTATTTTTGCAATTTCCCGTTCTAAAAAATTCATCAATGTTGTCAATCGCTAAATTTGCCATTGCAATCCTAGTGTCTTTAGTTGCGCTTCCAAGATGAGGTAAAATAAATGCTGACTTTATTTTCAAATAACCAGGATTTAGATTTGGTTCATTTTTATATACGTCCAAACCTACTGCGTAAATTTTTCTTCTATTTAAAGCGTCTATTAGAGCTTCATCATCAACTATGTCACCTCTTGCAACATTAGTTACTACTGCTCCTGTTGGAAAATATTCAACTGTATCTCTATTTATCATGTTTTCAGTTTCTTTGGTTGCAGGACAACATATAGATAAAACATCTGACACTGAAAAAAGACTTTTGATATTATCATGGTAAACAGCTCCATTTTCTTTTTCAGGGCTTAATTTTGATCTATTGTGGTAATGAATTATCATGCCTAAAGATTTAGCAATGTTTGCAATTTTTTGTCCTATTCTTCCCATTCCTAAAATACCAAGTCTTGTCCCCGTTAGTTGTTTACCTATCAAATAATCTGCAGACCATTTCCATCCACCTTCTCTTGCAGACTCAATTCCCTCAGCTGCTCTCCTGCACGCACCAAGTATTAGTAAAATACCTATTTCAGCAGTTGCGTCTGACAATACCTCAGGCGTATTCGTAACAACAATGCCCTTTTTTTTTGCTGCTTCTAGATCAATATTCCCAAAACCTACTGCAAAATTGGAAATAATTTTTATTGTATTAGGTAATTTTTCAATAGTTTCTTTATCCATCTTATCTGTAAGAGAAGTTAAGATGCCATCAAAGCCTGCACTAAGCTCAATTACCTTTGATTGCGAATATAGCTCATCATTATTATTAAATTTTGCTTCAAAAGTTTTTGATGCTTTATCTTCACTTTCTTTAATTAGTTTTCTAGTAATCAAAATTTTCTTCATTAAAGTTTTCCTTGACTAGTTAAGATCAAATATTTTACCAGGATTCATTATATTGTTTTGATCAATAGTTTTTTTAATTGATTGCATTAATGGAATATTATCTCCATGCTCTTTTATCAAATAGGATTTTTTGTGGAGCCCTACACCATGTTCTCCGGTTATTGTTCCATTCAGTTTAAGTGTTTTTTGGATTAACAAGTCACTAAAATCTCTAATTTTTTTATAAGTTTCTTTTTGAGTGGGATCATAAGGTAATAAGACATGAAAATTTCCATCTCCAAGATGGCCTACCATTGGAGCCCTTAAACCAAGTTTTTTTGTTTGCTCCTCAGCAAAATTTACACACTCTGTTATTTTTGAGACTGGGAGACATACATCGGTTGAGTATACTCTACCATTATTAATCAAAGCTTTTACTGAATAGTAAACATCCCATCTAGCTTTCCAAAGTTTATTTCTTTCCTGCAAGTCTTTAGCCCACTTAAATGAACTTCCATTATTTTCTTTTGAAATTTCCTCAACAACTTTTATATTCTCTTGATTAGATGTATCAGATCCATGAAATTCAAAAAATAAAGTTGGAACAGCCTCAATATCTTTTAATTTAGAATAATTAATACTAATTTCCATTTGATCTTTATTTAACATTTCAATTCTTGCAATTGGGACACCATACTGAATTATTTGTTGTGCTGTTTGAACTGCACTTTCTAAGGTTTTAAAATGACATACCGCGCTCATGATGCTCTCTGGTATTGGAGATAATCTTAATTGAATTTCAGTGATAACACCCAAAGTACCTTCAGAACCAATAAAGAGATTTGTTAAATTATATCCTGCAGAGGTTTTTTTTGTTCTACCACCTGTATTAATAATATCACCATTTGGTAATACAACTGTAAGACCAGTTATCACAGATTTCATTGTTCCATACTTTACAGCCATTGTGCCAGAAGCAGAGGTTGATGCCATTCCACCTATTGCAGCATTTGCACCAGGATCAATTGGAAAAAAAACCCCATCCTCTCTTAAATAATCGTTTAATTGTTCTTTGGTCACACAAGCTTGAACTCTACAATCAAAATCTTCCACGTTAACACTTAAAATTTTATTCATTTTTTCTAAGCACATAGTTATTCCTTTATCATTACCAACAACATTTCCCTCTAATGAAGTTCCAGTTCCGAAAGGCACTACAGGGATTTTATGTTTGTTACATAAGCCTAAAATTTTTGAGACTTCCTCATTAGTTTCAGGAAAGACAACTGCTTTAGATAATATTGGATCAAAGGTGTCTTCACCTCTTGCATAATTTGCGCGCGTAGACTCAGATGTAGAAAATCTATTATTAAGAAGGTTTTTTAACTCAGTCTGAATTTGTTCATTCATATATTTTTATAATATAAAAATTATAAAAAAAATATACTCAAATTAACCCAGCATTTTTTTGATATTCTCGAGAGCTTGTGAAATATTATCTTGAGAAGCTGCAAAACTAAACCTTACGTAATCATTACAAGTTTTTCCAAAGGCGGTACCTGGTACAATTGCTACTCCAGCCTCATGCATTGCTTTTTTACAAAACTCAGCACCACTCATTCCTGTCCCAATTACTTTTGGAAAAGCATAAAAAGCTCCTCCAGGCAAACTACATTCCACACCTGGAAGTTCATTTAATCCTTTATGAATAAGATTTCTTCTCTGCGTAAACTTTACCATCATCTCATCAATCGAATCATCTGGACCATCTAGTGCAGCAATTCCCGCAAACTGTGCAGCTGCATTAACACACGAAACACTATTGATTAATAATTTGTTAACATGTTCAACTAAATTTTTTGGCCAAAAACTCCAACCAAGTCTCCATCCAGTCATTGAATATGCTTTGCTCCAACCTTCAAGTACAATCAACCTTTCTCTCAGTTCAGGGTAATTAAAAAATGATGGCATTTCTTTACCATCAAATATCTGTCTACTGTAAATTTCATCACTTAATATTGTAACATGCGGATGTTTTTTTAATCCCTCTGCTAATACATCTATGTCGGCTTTATCAACAAAACTTCCTGTAGGATTATTTGGATTTATTAATATTAATAATCTCGTCTTATCAGTTATCAAAGATAGAATTTTTTCTGGATTAAATTTTAAATCATTGTCCTCAGTCAAATCATAAGGCACAGCAGTTGAACCTGTATAATTTATCATTGACTCGTATATTGGGAAAGCTGGTGTAGGATGTATTATTTCTGCACCTGGTTCACCAAAGCATTGTATGGCATAACTCATTGTAGGTTTTCCACCAGGCATAATTAAAATTCTCTCAAAATCTATATCGACACTGTAACGTTTTTTTATCCATCTGGTTACAGCCTGTCTACATTCTGGAATTCCATTAGACATTACATAGCCGTGGTGGCCATCATCTAAGGCTTTCTTTGCAGCTTCAACAACATGCTTTGGAGTTTTAAAATCTGGTTGACCTAAACCTAAGTGTATCATTGGTTTGCCTTGAGCTTCTAATTTTTTTGCTTCTGCAAGAACTGAAAAAGCTGTTTCTGTTCCTAGCCTGTCTAAACTTTTTGCTAATTCCATAATTAAATTCCTTTTTAAATTTTTCCGTTGTTTCTATAAATTAATTTTGAACTATTCAACTCTTTTAAGTTTTTACAACCCATTAAAACCATATTTCTATTAATTTCATCATGCATGTTCTTTAGTAAACGTTCAACTCCTTGCTGGCCACCTGCGGCCAAAGAGAACAAAAACATCTTACCAAAACTACAAGCTTTAGCTCCAGCAGCAATAGCTTTTAGCACATGTGTTCCTCTCCTAACTCCACCATCTAAAATAATTTCTAACTTGTCACCTACAGCGTCTGAAATTGCTTTTACTTGATCAAATGGTGATCGCGATCCGTCAAGTTGGCGACCTCCATGGTTTGAAATCATTATTGCTGTGCATCCAATATCAATTGCTCTTCTAGCATCATCAACAGACATCACTCCTTTTAATGCAAAGGGTCCATTCCATTTTTTCACACAATATTCTGCATCTTTCCAATTCATGGTAGGGTCATATTGTTCATTAATATATTCTATAACTGATTTAGCTATATTTGTACCTTTGTCTGTTTTGGTCGAAACGTTCGCCAGTTTAAATTTGCCATGAGTTAAATAATTAAAAACCCAGTTCGGGTGCACAGCAAAACTCATCAGACTTTGTAAGGTTAGTTTTGGGGGTGTTGTAAAACCAGTTCTATGATCTCTCTCCCTATTTCCAGCAACAAGAGTATCAACAGTTAAGCACATACCATCAAATCCTGACCTTTTACATCTGTCAATTAAGTCATCAGTTATTGATTGATCTTTGTGAACATAAAGTTGAAATAACTTTGGACCTCCAGAAATATTTGAAATTTCCTCAATGGTGTTATTAGCCATAGTTGACATGCTATAAAATGTTCCAAATTTATCAGCTGCCTTAGCTGAGGCTTTGTCTCCATCATGGTGATAAAGTCTTTGCATAGCACAAGGTGACAAAAAAATTGGCATATCAATTTTTTTTCCAAAAATAGTCGTGGATAAATCTGGCCTTCCAACACTGGCAAGAATATTCGGAACTAAGTCACAATCATAAAAAGAATTAGTATTTCGGTTAAGTGTTATTTCATCATCAGCACCACCATCAATATAGTGAAAGATTGGTGAGGGTAATTTTTTTTTTGCTAACTTTCTAAAATCATCAAAATTGTAACAATTTTTTAAGCTCATTTACAAAGACTAGATTTTTCTAAATCTCAAGTTATTTCTATTTAAATCTGAAATTTTTGTGCAACCCATTAATTTCATATCTCTTTGTAATTCAGCTTTATATTGACCTAAGGCTCTTTCAACACCAGCTTGTCCAGCTGCTGCTAAAGCGTAAAGATAGAGTCTTCCTCCCGCACAAGCTTTAGCTCCTAAAGACAAGGCTTTAAGCATGTGAGTCCCTCTTTGAAAACCTCCTTCGCAAATAACATCTATTTTATCACCAACAGCATCAACTATTTCTGCTAATTGATCAAATGGCGATCGCGATCCGTCAAGTTGGCGACCTCCATGATTAGAGACCATTATTCCTGTACATCCGATATCAACTGCTTTTTTTGCATCTTCGACACTCATAACTCCTTTGAGAGCAAAATGCCCACCCCATTGGGAACACAATTTTTCAGCATCTTTCCAGTTCATTGATTGATCTAACATTGTGGAAAAATAATTTCCAATGGACGTATTTGTACTTGTGCCTTCTTTTACATAATTCTGTAAATGTGGTAGCTCAAATTTTCCTTTTGTTAAATAATTTATTCCCCACATAGGTTTTGTCGCAAAACTAAATAAACTAGATAATGTAAGCTTAGGTGGAGATGTAAACCCAGTTCTTAAATCTCTCTCACGATTTCCTCCTGTAATTGTATCTACTGTAAGAGCCATAACATCAAATTTAGCAGCTTTTGCTCGCTCAAGACAAGAATCATTTAAACCTCTGTCTTTGTGAAAGTAAAATTGGAACATTTTTGGAGTGTCAATCATTGATGATATTTCCTCAACACTAACCGTTGCTAAAGCTGAAACGCCAAACATAGTATTAAACTTTTGAGCTGCCTTTCCAACTGCTCTTTCACCATCATAATGAAAAAGTCTCTGTAAAGCAGTTGGCGAACAATAAAAAGGTAAATCAATTTTTTTTCCAAAAATTGTCGTAGATAAATCAACATTTTCAACACCTCTTAAAACATTTGGAACAAGATCGACGTCGTTAAATGCTGAAGTATTTCTGTTATATGTTATTTCATCATCGGCAGCTCCATCGATATAGTGAAAAATTGGCGACGGTAATTTTTTCTCTGCTAATTTTCTAAAATCATTAAAATTATGACAATTTTTTAAATTCACAACTTAAATTAAAATTTTTTAAGTAAATTAAACATATAACTATTTGCCCCAGGATTTTTATCTCCTAAACTCGCATTTGATAAATGATTGTATGAAAGACCTATCTGACTATCAAGAGGTAACTCTAATGATAGTTGAATCTCACTTTTAAACTCTAGAGCATGACCAAGGTCTTTGCCATTTCCTTCGTTATAAAACCCAGGAGCAAAACTTGGCGTAAAATTAAGCACTCCAATTTTGTAATTTGCTTGAACACCAGTATAAAAATATGAGGCATTGTCAGCTGTCAACATAGCACCAGTAACTGGAGACAAGTTTCCTAAAAAAGTATCTCTATTTAAGTCTTCATTTTGATGCTGAATTCCTATAAGTGTCGATCTTTTTCCATCATCACTAAAATCAAACATTCCAGTATAAACATTAAATTCTGTATTTTTGTAATTTGATTTTATCTCATCAGCGTTTGAAGAAAAAAACATCAACGTGGAATACAGAACTACAAAAATCATTTTAAATTTCATATACGAAATATACTTAATTTTTTTTAATAATAAATAACTTAAATATTGCTATGCCACCAATTAAAAATATCAATATTGGTAATAACCATAAAAAATATGTGTTTTTCTTAAATTCTGGTTCATATAATATCCATTCACCATATTTTTCTTTTAAATATTTATAAATTTGTTCCTCGTTAAAACCTTCATTTAATTTTTTGTCCACAACTATTTTTAAACTATTAGCAAATTCAGAGTCTGAGTCATAAACAGATTGACCTTGACATATCAGACAGCGCAAATTTTTTGTGATCTCACTTTTTAAATCTTTTTCTTGTGCGTTTAAAAAATTAAAATTAATGAAAAAAAAAACGATGAAAAAATATTTAATCATATTCATTTAATTATCTTTTTTATCTCTAATACAGATCTTTCATTTAAAGGCCCTACTATTTTCTTTAATATCTTTTTTTTATGGATTAAAAAAGTTTCAGGTACTCCAAACGCTCCCCATTCGATTGCGAGGGTTCCATTTTTATCTAATATGATAATATTATATGGATTATTTAAATCTAAAAGAAATTTTTTTGCATTCTTTTTTTTATCTTTGTAGTTTAAGCCAATGATATCTAAATTTTTTTTTTTGCCTAGCTCAATTAAATAAATATGCTCTTCTCTACAAGGAACACACCATGAAGACCAAATATTTAATAAATAAAATTTATCATCTTTAAAAATTTCATTAGAACTAATCATTTTTTCATTTTTAAAAAGATTGGCAGAAAAATTCGGTATTAACTTTTTGGAATTTGTAACAGGTGTATAAGAATTTGTATTTTTTAATCCTTTATAAAATATTATGAATATTAAAAAAAAAAATATAATTAATAATGAAGGTAATATTCTAATTTTCATGTCTTTTTTTTAGTAAACTTGTAAAACCTCCAATAGTGATTATTAATGTTGAAATCCAAATCCAAATCATGAAAGGTTTAGTTTGATATCTAATATTAAAATATTCTTGATTGTTTACATAATTCATAGTCATAAATTTATCTGACCATAAACTTATTTTAATATCCGCTTCACTAGTAACTATGTTGGGTTGATTGTAGATTCTTAGCTCAGGGTATAATATTTCAGTATCTCCTTTGGAATTTTCAATATTAAATTTTCCAACTAAAGATTCATAATTACTAATTGTATTTTGATTTAGGCTTTCAAAACTTATCTTCAAATCCTTCGATTGAAAACTTTCTCCAATTTTAAGGTTTGTAATTACCTCTTTGGAAAGAAAATTATTAAATAAAATACTTAAAATAAGTAAACTAAAACCAAAATGAGCTATATTTTGAGAAAAATTATTTATCTTATTTTTGAAAAAATCTTTTAGGGACACAAAAAATAAGTAAAAAGCGGAAGATAGTAAAATTGTGTTAAATAGGAATTTTACCTTAATAGTACTCATAATCAAAAAAGAAATTAAAAAGGAAATGATAAAAAATAAAATTAAATTAATTTTATTTTTTAAATTAGATTTTATCCACTTCAATTTTGGTCCTATTGCCATAGCTATCAAAAAAGGAATTAAAAAAGGTAAAATTAATTTATGATAAAAGGGTGGTCCAACAGATATTTTATCTGATGTTATGACTTCTAAAAAAATTGGATAAGTTGTTCCAAGCAGAACAACAGAAAGAAAATACATCATAAACCAGTTATTAACGAGTATTGAAGTTTCTTTACTCATCCAATAAATCGATCCCAATTCTTTTTTTTCATTTTTAAAAAAAAATATGAAAATCAAAATTGACAAAAAAATTAGAGTAAATAGAAATATTAATATGTATAAACCTCTCTCTGGATCGTTCGCAAAAGTGTGAATAGAATTTAAAATTCCTGATCTCACAAGAAAAGTTCCACACATACTTAATGTGAATGTTGATATAGACAGAACTATTACCCATGAACTCAATATTAATCTTTTCTCAAAAACAGTAATACAATGAATCAAGGTAACAAGAGCTAACCATGGCATTAATGAAATATTTTCTACAGGATCCCAGAACCAAAACCCGCCCCATCCTAATTCATAATAAGCCCATATAGATCCGAGTAAAATTCCAAAAGTTAAAAATATCCAAGAAGTAACCGCCCATTTTTTTATGTGAGATGCCCATTCTCTTGAAACTTGATCTGCACAAATAGCACCAAGTACTGATGAAAAGATAATAGAAGTTCCAACATATCCCAAATATAAAATTGGTGGATGAATTGCAAGTGCTGGATCCTGAAGTATAGGATTTAATCCTAATCCCTCGTTCGGTGTTGGATAAATATAATTAAATGGATTGGAGGTTTTAATTAAAAATATAAAAAAACCAATTACAATTATTTGTTGGAATAAAGTAGTAAAAATTTTGTAATCTTTCGGCTGACTTTTGGATCTAAATAAGAATATTAATAAGTATAGTGTTAAAACTAATAGCCATAGTAATAAACTTCCCTCGTGATTACCCCAAGTTCCTGTAATTTTATAAAACAATGGTTCAGTTGTATGTGAATTATTAAAAACTGTCTCATTGCTAAAATCAGAATTTATAAATGATAAAATTAATGAGAAAAAACTTACCACTACTAAAAAAAATTGAGTGACAATAGAAACAGTAATTCTTTGGTCAAATTTTTCAGAATTTCTCAAATTCTTAATAGATAAGAAAACTATTGATAAAGAAATTACTAATCCAATTATCAATGAATAATATCCAATTAAATTTATCAAAATTATTTCTCCTGTAATGCCTCTTTTACTTCTGGAGGCATATAATTTTCATCGTGTTTGGCTAAAATTTTAGTAGCAACAAAAAAATTTTTATCCTTTAAATATCCTTCAGCAACTACTCCTTTACCCTCTGAAAATAAATTGGGTATCACACCCGAGTAACTTACATTTAATTCATTATTTAGGTCTGTTATTATAAAATTTACCTCATTGTTTCTAATTTCTATTGAACTCTCTTTCACCATACCACCTATTCTTATCTTCTCTTTTTTTACATTATTGAGAGTTTTGATATCAGAGGGGGATTGAAAATAAATTACATTTTCCTCAAGTGATTTTAAAATAAGAAATGTAGTTAAAGCTAAAATTGTTAAAGCAACGAAAATAAAAAGAAATCTTAATTTAACCTTATGACCATACATGGTTCAAAAGTTAAACACTCGTGTAATTAGACAGAATTTCTTTATTTATACTTTGGGATTTTGCAAATGCGGCACTTTCAGAATTAAGTGTTCCAAATTTTTTTACAAACTTTTTCTTCTCTTTTGCATATTGAACTGCTGTTAATGTGTATAAATATGCAAAACTAAAAATAGTAAAAACAAAAGCGGACCAAACGTAAACTCCGTAACCATTCATAAATATAAATGTATTTATCATAATCTGTCTAAACCTTTATTTTTTATCTTTATCAGTTCTGTATTATATTTCATTAAAAAAATTAATAATGAAAATAGTGCAAATGCCGCAGTCATTATAATCAAAGGGAATAACATAGATTCATGTATAGTAGACTTGGACAAAATATTTATCGAAGCTTGTTGATGTAAAGTATTCCACCAATCGACTGAATATTTAATTATAGGAACATTTATAATTCCTAAAATTGTAATTGATGTGGTAATTTTTAATACATTATCACTTTTTTCATAAATTCTCCAAGCGAGCAGGTACATTAAATAAAATAAAGATAAAATTAACATTGATGTTATTCTTGCATCCCAAGCCCACCAGGTTCCCCAAGTTGGCTTACCCCAAATTGATCCAGTAACTAAAGCAATTACACAAAATACAAAACCTGAAGGTGCTAAACTTTTTGTAATTAAAAAAAAATTTCTTATCTTAAAAATAAAACCGACAATCGATAAAACTGTTAAAGTTGTAAATATACCAATACTAATCCAGGCTGCTGGTACATGCACATACATTATTCTTACTGAATGACTTTGTTTATAATCCTCTGGTGATAAAAATAGACTTTCAGTTAATCCTATTGAAAATAAAATGATAAAAAGAAAAAGGACATACTTTGGAGCTTTCGATGTAATTGAAAAAATTTTATTTGGTTCAAAATATTTTAACATAATTTTATTTTAGATTAATTTTTGGAAATTTATTAGGAAATAATTGTCTGATCAAGAATGTAGAGGGAGATAATAATGAAGGGTAAATATAAACACTCTTGACCAGAAATATGCTTATTTGATAAAACATTGCTGTGTCAAAGATTTGAGCTAATTGTGTTTAAAAGATGATAATTGAGCTAATTTGATTGTTTGAAGTAACTTGAACCCTTTTTTCCTGAAAAAATTTCCTCAATTAAAGGATGTTTAATTGGCTCATCAGAGTCATCTGATAATAAATTCTGCTCAGATACATAGGCCTCATAAGTTATTTCATCATTTTCAGCTAAAAGGTGATAAAAAGGCTGATCTTTTCTAGGTCTCACATTTTTTGGTATAGATTGATACCATTCTTCAGAATTATTAAATTCAAAATCAACATCATATATCACTCCTCTAAATTCGAAGTGTTTATGTTTAACTATATCACCAATGGAAAATTTTGCTTTTTGAATTGCCATTAAGATTAGTATGGGTATTTAAAAATAAAAATCAATAAGAAAAATTTAAAGTTTTTATGAAATAATTATTTGTGTTAATATATTTCAAGTGAATAAATCTTTTTTAAAGTTTTTAAGCGATTTTGGCCCATTAATCATTTTTTTTTACTACTACTACGATAGTGGGAAAAACTTAAAAGTAGCAATTCCTCCTTTAATTATTGCGACAATAATAGCAGTAACTATAATTTGGTTTTTAGAGAAAAAAATTCCAAAAGTTCCTCTTTTAAGTGGAATATTGATCACTTTTTTTGGCGGCTTAACAATTTATTTCGATAATCCAGTTTTTATTTATATCAAACCTACAATAATTAATATTTTATTTGGCTCAGTTTTAATTTTTGGAAAATACTTTTCAGATGAGCCTATTCTTAAAAAACTTATGGGAAAATCTATTTCACTTACTAGTAAGGGATGGGAAATATTAAACCAAAGATGGATTTATTTTTTCTTTGGTTTGGCACTTATAAATGAGTTAGTGTGGAGAACACAATCTGAGGAATTTTGGGTAAACTTTAAAGTTTGGGGTTTATTACCTATTACTTTAATCTTTACAGGTTTTCAAATTGGACTAATAAATAAATATAAAACTGATGAACAGTAATCTGAGGCTAGTAATCAATAATGCTAATTGTAAAAGCATTGAAGATAAACACTTTTTTGAAAAAGATGAATTAAAAATTATTTTAGATTTATATGCTAAAATGGTATCTGAAGGATCGTGGAGAGACTACGGTCTCAACATATCAAGTAAACAAATAGGGTTTAGTGTTTTTAAAAATACTACAGAAAATGCACTTTATAAAATATGTAAAAATTTTAAGCCAAAAAATAAAAATTTGAAATACCATATAACTGATACAAATGGAAAAATACTCAAAAACTCATTTGACTTAAATGTCTTATTAAAAAATACAAACTGGAAAAAACTTTAGAGATTAGATTATCTTCTTTGACCAAAAAGTCTCAATAACATTATAAATAAATTAATAAAGTCTAAATATAGTGTTAAAGCACCCATTACTGCTTTTTTACCAATTAATTCACCTGTATCACTTGCGACGTACATGTTTTTAATTTTTTGAGTATCATATGCAGTCAGACCTACAAATATCAATACTCCCAAAATTGAGATTACAAAATACATCATAGAAGATTTCATAAAAATATTAACGATTGAAGCTATAATAATTCCTATTAATCCCATCATCAAAAAAGATCCAAGTTTAGTAAGATCTCTTTTGGTTGTATAACCGTAGATGCTCATCGCTCCGAAGGTTGCAGAAGTAATGAAGAACACTCTTGTTACACTCATGCCAGTATAAATTAGTAAAATTGACGATAAGGATAATCCCATTAAAGCGGCAAAAACCCAAAATGTCGTTTGTGCTTTTGATGCACTCATTTTATTAATACCAAAACTCATATAAAAAACAATTCCTAGCGGGGCTAACATAACAAGCCATTTTAAACCAGACATATAAATTGCTTTACCCATCTGTGTCAGTCCTACAATCGATCCAGATGCATCGGTTATCACTGACATTTTGAACGTTAAAAGAGCAATTATTCCAGTAAGTAAAACTCCTGTTGCCATGTAGTTATAAACTTTGAGCATGTAAGCTCTCAAGCCTTCATCCATTACTGCAGTCTCTTGGGCGACTGATTTAGCTCTAGCTAAAATTCCTTTTTTATCAAATTCCATAATATATAAGATATATAATCTTTTACTAATTATTCAAGATACCTTAAAAGGTCCTAATAAAAATAAATTCTTAAAACCTTGATGAATTACAAAAAATTGGGAAATACTGATATCAAAATAAGTACAATTTGTCTCGGTACAATGACTTGGGGTGAACAAAACACAGAAGAGGAAGGTTTTAAGCAAATGGATTATGCCTTAGATCAAGGTGTAAATTTTTGGGATACAGCAGAAATTTATTCCATTCCTATGAGGGCAGAAACTTATGGAGAAACAGAACGAATTATAGGAAATTGGTTTCAAAAAACAAAAAAGAGAGACAAAGTTGTTATTGCAACTAAAGTTTGTGGAAAAACTTCGAATAAGTATATTAGAGGTGGTGGAAATAATTTTGGAAAGAAAAAAATTACTTTAGCTTTAGAGGAAAGTCTTAAACGATTAAAAACTGACTATATAGATCTATACCAACTACACTGGCCAGAAAGAAATACAAATTTTTTTGGAATGCATGGTTACGAGCATGATGAAAATGACAATGATTGGACACCTTTTGAAGAAATTCTTGAAAGTCTCCAAAAATTTATTGATCAAGGTAAAATAAGATACATAGGTTTATCCAATGAAACAGCCTGGGGTTTATCAAAATTTCTTGAGATCTCTAAAGTAAAAAATCTTCCAAAAATGATGTCAGTCCAAAATCCATACAATTTACTTAACAGAACTTATGAAGTTGGATTAGCTGAAATCTCAGTGAGAGAGAAAAGCGGATTATTAGCTTATTCACCATTGGCATTTGGTTATCTTACTGGAAAATATAGAAATTATAATCTCCCAGAAAAATCTAGGATGAAATTGTTTAAAGATTTTACAAGATATAAAAACGAAAACGGTCAAAAAGCTATTGAAGAATATTACAATTTATCAAAAAAATTTAATGTAGACTTTGCCCAGATGTCTTTGAAATTTTGTGAAATACAGCCATTTATGACCAGTGTAATTATTGGGGCGACGACAATGGAACAGTTGAAAACAAATATAGAAAGTGTAAATGTAAGTTTGTCAAATGAGTTGATAAATGAAATTAATAATATTCAAAAAAAATATCCAAACCCATGTCCATAATTAAAAAAATTTTACCTTTATTTGTAATAGTTTTAGTCACATCTGTTTCTAAAGTTTATGCACAAGACTTAAAAAAAGTAGGAAAATATAAAGACTGGGAAGTAATGGTGATGTCTGAAGCTTCAGGTAAAGTGTGTTTTGCACAATCAACTCCTGTATTACAAGCACCAAAAAAAAATAAAAGGGAAGCAAGATTATTTGTTACTTTTAGACCTGGTGAAAAAATTTTAAACGAGATTAGCACCACTGCTGGTTATGAGTTTAACAAAAATAATTCTGTTTTAGCAACCTCGGGAAATAACAAGTTTAAATTTGATATTAAACAACAAGGTTTTGCTTGGATGACAAGTGCTAAAAAAGAAAAGATAATGGTGAAAGTTATGAAGAAAGGATCTAGGATTATGGTAACAGGATATAATAATAAAGGATCTCAAACCATCGATCATTACTCTCTTCTAGGATTTACTAAAGCGTATAAGACTGCAAAAAAAGCTTGCAGTTAATTAATGAAATCAAAAAAAAGAATTGTACTAGCTTATTCTGGGGGGCTTGATACTTCGATCATTTTAAAGTGGCTTCAAGAAAATTATAATGCAGAAATCATTTGTTACACCGCTGATATAGGTCAAGAAATTGATCGAATAAAGATAATCGAAAATGCAAAAAAACTAGGTGTCAAAAAAATTATCATAAAAGATTTAAAAAATATTTTTGTAAAAGATTATATTTTTCCAATGATCAGAGGTCATGCGACCTATGAAGGTCTTTATTTACTAGGCACATCAATTGCAAGGCCTTTAATAGCTAAAGATCAAATAGCTATTGCGAAAAAATATAAAGCAAATGCAGTTGCTCATGGATCTACTGGTAAAGGAAATGATCAAATAAGATTTGAATTAGGTTATCATTACTTTGGTCCAAAAATTGAGATTATTGCTCCATGGAGAATTTGGAAATTAAAATCAAGAACTGATTTAATCAATTATGCAAAAAAACATGGAATAAAAATTCCAAAAGATAAAAAAGGAGCTCCACCTTTCTCAGTTGATGACAATTTATTTCATACTTCAACTGAAGGAAAAGTTTTAGAAAATCCAAAAAATTCAGCTCCAGAATTCATTTTTCAGAGAACTTCTTCTCCTGAAAAGGCCCCTAACAAAGCAACCTTTATCACAATTGATTTTAAAAATGGAGATCCAGTAGGGATAAATGGAAAAAAAATGAAACCAGAAAAAATTCTAAATAAATTGAATCTTGTCGCTGGAAAAAATGGTATTGGAAGAGTTGATTTGGTTGAAAACAGATTTCTTGGAATAAAATCCAGAGGAGTTTATGAAACCCCAGGTGGGACAGTTTTAATACAGGCTCATAGAGCAATAGAGTCGGTAACATTAAATAAAGAAACAATGCACAAAAAAGAAGCTATTGTCTCTAAATATTCAGAATTAATTTACAATGGATACTGGTACTCAAAAGAAAGATTTAAGCTTCAAAAAATTATAGATATAAAAAAAAACAGAGTAAATGGATCTGTTAAACTTAAACTTTATAAAGGTAATGTTATAATTCAGTCAAGAATTACAAAAAGTGCTGCTTATTCCATGAAAAAAGTTTCATTTGAAGAAAATAAATCATTTAACAAATCTAATGTAGAGAGATTTATTAATTTTCACAAAAAAAAGTTAAGAAACTAGCTATTTATTTAGGGACAATTTTGGGATTGTTTATTTTTGAAAAAAACATAGTTTATTTTTAT
This sequence comes from uncultured Pelagibacteraceae bacterium, assembly GCA_902516625.1. Taxonomy (GTDB): domain Bacteria; phylum Pseudomonadota; class Alphaproteobacteria; order Pelagibacterales; family Pelagibacteraceae; genus Pelagibacter. The sequence goes on from CABXYU010000002.1 coordinate 26,355, forward strand.
GGAATCATTAAAAAACTGGATGAGAGATACGGCAAACATTTTGTTTGATGACAGTAAGAATGATCTGAGATCATTACCAAAAACTGTAAGATTACAAATTCTATTAGTTTTAAGTTTTATTTGGACGACTGTTTTTAGTTTATACGTATTTTCATATACAACTTTTGTATTTGGTTGGACTGGACTTTTTTTAGCTCACATAGGTTTAATATTCGCTGTGTATATGACATTTAAACATTTTCATAGGGCTGAAGAAAATTCGGCTAGTGTTTTTAAAACAAAAAATTTTGACCCCTTTAAAATAATGGTACTTGTGTTTGTAATCGTATTTATATTTGTTTTTTCAAAAGGAATTGAGGTGTTGACTAGTCCAAATCCATATTCTTACTCAATTCCATACGAAGGTTCATCTAAATCAGTATTTGAAAAATGGCTACCATTTAGTAAAGATAAGTAATGCAAAATATAGCAAAAAATTTACAACTTATTTTAATGTGCATAATTTTAGTGAGCACTGTGATTGCTGTAGGCATAGAAATAAAAAAAATGTTTTTAAATCAATCAGTAACTTTAGCTGATCTTTTGTTGATGTTTCTATACTTAGAAGTGCTCGCAATGGTTAGAGTTTTTTGGGATCAGCAATCAATCAGTATCACGTTACCTCTATTGATTGCAATTACTGCTTTAGCTCGATTTATAATTCTTCAAGGAAAAGAGATGGATCCTGCAGCGCTTGTTTATGAAGCTGTTGCTATAGTGCTTATTGCTGGAGCGATAGTAATTTTAAGACTAAGACACAGTGATAAACTAGGTCTAAAGAAAAAAAAATCAAAATAATTTAGTATGAATTTTGAATCTTCAAGGGCTAAGGCCTTAGACAAATTAAATTATTTTATAGAAAATAATCTTTCAGATTATTCTAAACTGAGAAATTTTGATTTCGGTCCTGAAAAAAGAACAAATGTTTCTTGCCTATCTCCATACATTACTCATGGAGTTCTTTGTGAACAGGAAATTATTGAGAAATCTTTAAATAAATTTTCTTTTTCAAAAAATGAAAAATTTATTCAAGAAGTTTTATGGAGAACATATTGGAAAGGTTGGTTAGAGTTGAGACCAAATGTTTGGTCGGACTATTTAATAGAATTAAACAAAGTTAGAGAAGAATTTAAAAATGATAAAAACTATCTTGCTGCAATTGAGGGCAAAACTAATATTGGATGCTTTAATAAATGGGTCAATGAACTTAAAAAAAACAATTATTTACACAATCATACTAGAATGTGGTTTGCTAGTATTTGGATTTTCACTTTAGAATTGCCCTGGCAGCTAGGAGCAGAATTTTTTATACAACATCTTTTTGACGGGGATGCTGCATCAAATACTCTTGGTTGGAGGTGGGTAGCTGGAATTCAAACACAAGGAAAACATTACTTAGCAAGCGAATGGAATATTAAAAAATTCACTAACAATAGATTTGATAATATTAATTTAAATGAAAACGCGCCTCCTAAAGTTTCAGAAAAAACTTACTCAATTGTCAAAAAAGATTTTAATAACAAAAATATAGATAATAAGAACCTATTAGTTTTTGATAATAACCTCTCTTTTGAAAACACTGATTTTCAAAATCATAAATTTGAAAAAATTTACATAATTTCAAATAAAAATGAAAATAGATCAATTAAACTTAGTGAAAAAGTTATTCAATTTAAATCTCTTTTAATTGATGATCAAAAACAGAGATTAAAAGTTCATTCTATTGATTGCGAAGTAGTAGATATAAGTGAAATTAAAAATATAAGTGAAAGCATAATTGGTTTATATCCAACTGTTGGGGAAAACCTAGATTATTTAAATTCAAACAATTTAAAATTAGACTTTCTATTTAGAAAACTCGATCAATATTCTTGGCAATATTGTAATAAAGGCTTTTTTAATTTTAAAAATTATATTCCTAAAATAATTACAACTTTTAATTAGAACCACCTAAACATTCCAATAATTCCAGCTGTCGCATAAAAGAATTGCAAAAATAATATTCCTCTATGACCACCCCTATAAGCCCAAATTCCAATTAAGATTGCAGATATAAGTAACAAGCAAAAACCAAAAAACTCTATACCAATATTCATAGCTACAAATATTGAATATAATATTGCAGTAATAACCCCTGCCCATTCCAAAATTTTATTATTCATAAAAGTTTTTTAAAGTTACTGTAGAGAATCTTAGAATAATTATTCATATTTGTCATATTATCTTTTGCAGATTGATCAAATTTCTCTAATGCTCCATCACCTAATTGATCCTCTAAAGCTTTTTTATATTCAGGCACACATCCCCATTCATTGACCGTCGTATCTTTAATTTCGATATGAAATTGAATTCCGTAGGCATGATTTTGATATTTAAAAATTTGAAATTTAGTGATTGGGGATGAAGCTAACAAAGTAACTTCTTTATTATTTTCTATTCCTTGGACCTCATATGAATGCCATTGCAAACTCATAATTTTATCAGGAAATTTAGAAAATAAATTATCTTGATTTTTTTCTTTGGTAAAATTTATATCCATCATGCCAATCTCAGCTGGACTCGATTTTACAACCTTGCCACCAATAACTTCACCTAATAACTGACAACCCAAACAAAAACCTAAATAAGGTTTTTTTAAATCAACAACAAACTCTTTAATTCTTTTTTTTTCTTCAATTAACCAAGGATATTCTTTTTCCATATAAGTATCCATTGGACCACCCATACAAAACATCCCATCAAATTTACTTAAATCATTTGGAATTTTCTCACCCTCGTCTAGCTCAATTGTAGTAAGATTTAATCCATCAGCCAACATAAGATCTTTTATGTAACCAGGATCTTCAATTTTAATATGTTGTAAAATTATTATGTTCAATAACCTTAACTTAGCCTAGAACACTTCTTGGAACAATATTTTACTCTCTCCCAATTTAATCTCCATTTCTTACGCCAAACAAAAGATCTTTTACAAACAGGACAAATTTTTGAGGGAAGATTTTGTTTTTTCACTAAATAGTATTTTGCTTAATGAATTTATCTGCAGCAGATAAAATTAATTTTTTTCTCTCGGTTTTTATTTTATCAAAAATTCTTACCATCATTGAAAGTCTTGGATTTTTTAAAAAAAATTTTCTATTTCGATCAATAAATCTCCAATACAATCCATCCATTGTGTTACACCACTCACCTTTTTTAAAATCCATCATTTTCATAAAATAAGCAGATCCACAGATATAGGGTTTAGTTGCAAAAATTCCCCCATCACTAAATAATCCCATTCCATAAACATTTGGAACCATTACCCAATCAGACGAATCTACAAACATTTCCATGAACCATTTATAAACAAAAGTTGGTTTTATTTCACAAAGATTCATGATGTTAGATAAAATCATTAACCTTTCAATGTGATGAGACCATCCATGGTTTAAAGCATTCTTAATTGCATAATCAAGAGGAGGTAGTCCAGTTGTGCCTTCATACCAAGATTTTTTCATTTTTCTACTTTGTTTAAAAAAATTTCCAGTTTCCATTTCATTTGAATAATTTTGATAAATTCCTCTCATAAATTCTCTCCAACCAATTACCTGACGTACGTAACCCTCTAGTGAATTTAATCTTATCTTTTTACTTTTGTGGAATTCTAAAACTTTTTTAATAATAAATTCTGGAGTGATTAAACCCAAGTTAATGTATGGACTTAATGCACTATGAAATAAAACATTGTCTTTTTGATCAACAGCATCCTCATAATCTCCAAATAAATTTGATTTCTCTTTGATAAAAAAATTTAAAAGCTTAACAACATCATTATATTCAGTGGCGAACCAAAAATTATTAGTTTTGCCTGGGTGATCTTTAAATAATTTTTCAATAATTGGTTTTAACTTTTTAGTGTGATTAGTTTCATTAATTTTTGGGAATTTTGGAATTGAAATATTTTTTGGTAATTTATTTCTATTATCTTCATCAAAGCTCCATTTACCTCCAATTGGGTTTCCATCTGAACCCATCAATATTCCTGATTTTTTTCTGACATCTTTATAAAAAGTTGCCATAAAAGGTTTTTTTGATTTGGATAGATATTGTTTAAATTCCTCTCTTGAATTTAAAAACATTGGAGTTTGAATTATATTCCATTTTATTTTTTCCTTTTTGAGAAATTGATTTATTTTTTTTTCAAAAAATTTATCTTCAATTTCAAAACTCGAAATCTCTTTAATTTTTTTTGAGCTAATTATTTTTTTTAATTTTTTTAAGTAATCATCTTTAAACTCTTTATCCTCAATTTTAATGTACTCTAATTTGAATTTATCACTTTTAAGACTATCCGCGTATGAGCGCATTGATGACAAGAAAAGAAGTATTTTTTGTTTATGGTGTTTTTCGTATGTACACAATTGGTAATCTTCAGCCATAAAAAATAGGTGGTCTTTTTTGAAGCGGTCCAAGTATTTTGATGGAAATAATTGATTACCCAGTATAAAAAATAACTTCATAATTAAATATAACTAATAAAATTTTTTATGTCAGAAAAATATCTCATTTTTGGTGCGACAGGTTCAATCGGATCTAGTTTAGCCGAACAACTAGTAAACTCAGGAAATTCTGTTCATTTAGTTGGAAGAAACGAAAATGAAACAAAAAGTATTTCTGAAAAACTTGGTTGCACTTTTACCATTGCTGATGTTTTAGAAGATGGATTTATAGAAAAGGTTAAAAATGATATTTCAGAGATAAAAGGTGTTGCTTATTGTGTTGGTTCAATAGATTTAAAACCTTTAAGAATGGTCAATGAAAATGATTTTAATAAATGTATGAAATTAAACCTCTATTCAGCAGTTGAAGTTATTAAAGGTTATCAAGAAAGTTTAAAAAAAAATAAGGGTTCAGTTGTTTTGTTTTCAACAGTTGCAGCTCAAAGAGGATTTACTAACCATGCAATAATTGCTTCAACTAAAGCTGCAGTAGAGGGATTGACTGTTTCATTGGCAGCAGAATTTGCTCCAAACATCAGAGTAAACTGTATAGCTCCTAGTTTAACAAATTCTAAAATTGCAGAACCAATGTTGAAAAATAAAGCATTAGCTGACGGAATAGCAAAAGCTCATCCTTTAAAAAGACTAGGTGAAGGAAGGGACTCAGCTTCACTTGCAAAATTTCTTATTACTGATGATAGTTCATGGGTTACTGGTCAGATTATAGCTGTCGATGGAGGAAGATCAAAATTATCTTAGCAAATTATGTATATTGCAATGAATAGATTTAAAATTGTTCTTGGTAAAGAAAAAGAATTTGAAGATGTTTGGAAAAATAGAGATACACATCTTGAAGGTGTTAAGGGATTTAAGAATTTTAATCTAATTAAAGGTGAAACTAATGAAAAGTATTCTCTTTATTCATCTCATAGTACATGGGATTCAAAAGATGATTTTATAAATTGGACCAAATCAGAAGCTTTTAGACTGGCCCACAAAAATGCTGCTCAACACAGAGATTTATATTTAGGTCCACCAGACTTTGAAGGCTTTGACGTAGTTTTTTAATAAATATGAAAATTTTTTTCATATTGTTAATCTTTATTTTTTCAAACATAGCTAGCGCGGAAAATCTTAATTTTAAAAAAATTGTAGACCTGAAAGATCCATGGGGATCAACTTTTATTGATGAAAACAATTTACTTATTACTGAAAAAGGTGGATTAATTAAATTAGTAAATATAAGTAACAAAAAAACAAATCTAATAAACCATAACCTAAATTTTCTTGAACACGGTCAAGGTGGTCTTTTAGATGTTATATTTAACGAAAATTTTGTTTATATTGCATATACTGAAAATAGAGGTGATTGGAAAACAAGCACCTCAATTGCAAAAGCAAAATTTGATAATAAAGAATTAATATTCACAAATATTTTTCAAGCAAACCCACCAATTGACTCTGGTTATCATTTTGGTTCCAGGTTAGCCATTAAAGATAATTTTCTTTTCGCTTCTGCTGGAGAACGAGGACAAGGAATGATTGCCCAAGATCCAACTAAACATCCTGGTAGTATAATAAGAATCAATTTGGATGGTAGTATTCCAAAGGATAATCCTAAATTTGAAGGTAAATCAGACTGGCTTCCAGAAATTTATCAAATAGGAATTAGAAATCCTCAAGGTCTTACACTCTCACCATTTGATAGAAAAATTTACATGAGTAACCATGGAGCAAAAGGTGGCGATTGGTTTGGTGAGGCAAAAAAAGGTGAGAATTATGGTTGGAAAATTTTAGGGTGGGGAGGAACTAATTATTCAGGCATTCCTATTGGACCCAAATGGAAACCAGGTTTTACGAAAGCTCTACATTATTGGGTCCCTTCCATCGCCACGAGCGCAATAACTATTTATAAAGGGGAAGAATTTAGTGAGTGGAATGGACACGCTTTGGTTACTTCACTAAAAGATAAATCTCTCAGAAAATTGATTTTTGATGATTTATCTAATGTTAAAGAAGATATTATTTTCAAAAATGAAATTGGAAGAATTAGAGATATACAAGTACACCCAAATAGTGGAAAAATATTTTTTTTAGCAGGAGATAGTTTGTGGTTAATGGAAAAAAATTAATCTATTGTTTATTTATTTTAATTGGAATTATTTTTTATAATTGTTTAAGTATTGCAATGGAAAAACCTTATCATCATTTAGCAGATGGAACGTTTAGAAATCCAGAGGGTTCTCCAAAAAGAGACCCTAATGTAAAATGGTCTTACAAAATATTTAATCAAGAAAAAAAGAAACTTGATATGACTGTACCAAATGAACATGTCGTAGAGAAAGAAAAAGTTTTAGAGGACCTAAAAAAATATCAAGAGGATGATTATGTGGCTTGGATAGGACATGCTACATTTTTAATTAAGCTAGGTGAAACTACAATAATTACAGATCCTGTTTTTTCAAAAAATGCAGGTCCTTTGATATTTGGTCCAAAAAGGTTTACCAAACCAGCACTGACACTAAAAGAAATTCCAAAGATAGATTTATTTTTACTAACTCACAATCATTACGATCACCAAGATATGTCTACAATAAGAAGATTTCCCTATAAAAATGCGAAAGTTTTACTCCCCTTAAAACTGGGAAAATATTTTAGAAGATATAATGATGTAAATGAAATGGACTGGTATGAGGAGATAAGAATAAACAAAGATTTAAAAATTACATTTCTTCCTGCTGTTCATTGGTCAAAGCGAAGTTTAACAGATACGAATAAATCTTTATGGGGAAATTTTTTAATTGATTATAACGGAAAAAAAATTTTATTTGCATGTGATACTGGAAAAGGAAATATTTATAAAGTTATTGGTAACAAATATGGGCCTATAGATTTAATATTCATTAATATTGGTGCATATAATTTTTATCCAATAATGCCGCAAAAAGATAAATCAATTTACCATACAAATCCTGAAGAGGCATTATCAATTGCAAGAGATTTAAAAAGTAAAAAGGTAATTGGAATGCATTGGGGAACATTTGTTTTATCTCTAGAACCAATTATGGAGCCACCTAAACGCTTCAAAGATAATGCTGAAAAATATGGATTTAAAAAAGAAGATGCGATAATTTTTAAGATTGGTGAAATAAACTCACTTAAAAAATTATTAGGCTACAATTAAAAATTGTTATGCAAAAAAGTTCTGAAATCTTATTTCAAAAAGGGATAGATCATTTCAAAAATAAAAATTTTAAAGAATCAGAAAAATGTTTTGAGAATTTAAAGAATATTCTTCCTTCTAATAAAGATGTGCTTAAAAATTTAATAATCTGTTATTTTCATAATAAAAAATTTGAAAGTTGTGAAAAAACAATTGAGGAAATGTTTTCCCTTGGGAATAAGGAAAACAAATTCATTGAGCTTTTGCTTTTAATACTTAAGCAACAAGATAAAGCTGATAAGATTTTAAAACTAATAGCCAAAGAAAAAAAGAACATTAACCCAAAATATAATTTGTTAGAGAAGTTTGAGAGATCTGCGATTCCGATGTCTAACGAGGAATTAGATGATTTTAGACAAAAAACCTCAAATAAAGTTGACGGTGCTATTGCTGAGAATGCAATCAATTTAAAAATAGACGAACACCTTTTAGACCCACCATTATTTTACTATTCATATGAAAAAAAAAATAATCTAGAACTTTCAAAAAAATTGCATATTCTAATAAGGAATTCATATCCTGAGCTTCAACAAAATTTTCAGATAGAGAATATTGAAAATAAGAAAATCAAAATAGGATTTATCTCAGAATTTTTTTTTAATCATACTATTTCAAAACTTTTTAAAGGATTAATCTTGGGACTTGATACCTCTATTTTTGATATAAATATTTTCTACTTAGATAACAACAAAGGGTTAGATCACGAATTTTTTGAAAATGAAAAAAAAAAACTTTTAAAAATCATTCCCTTACCAAAAGAGTTTAATAAAAAAGTTGATACGATTTTAAAAGAAAAATTAGATACAATTTTTTACCCTGATATTGGTTTTTCTACTAAACTTTACTATTTAACTTTTTTAAGATTAGCTAAAATTCAAATAACATCATGGGGTCATCCTGAAACTACAGGTAACCCAAATATTGATTATTTTTTATCTTCTAAACTTTTAGAAACAAATTTTGATAATGCTCAAAAACATTATTCAGAAAAATTATTATTATGTGATTTTTTGCCAATGTATTATTCAAAACCTACAATAAAAAAAATATCTGATGAAGATCTACAATCAAATAATATTTATTCATGTCCACAGACAATGTTTAAATTACATCCAGATTTTGATGAAATAATTTCAAGAATTTGCAAAGAAGATAAAAAAGCAAAAATTTATTTCATAAAAAGTAAAGAGGAGATTTTCTCAAAAAAAATTTACAAAAGACTCAAAGAAAAAATGCCAAACTTTATAGATCAAGTAACTTTTATTAATAGTTTATCGGGTGAGGAGTATATCCATCATTGTGGCAGAGCTTCGGTCTTGCTAGATCCTCTTTATTTTGGAGCAGGAAATAGTTTTCATGAGTCAATGTTTTATGGAACTGCTACCGTAACTATGCCAACAAATTTTTTAAGAAGTAAAATCGTAGAAGGTGCTTATAAACAAATGGAAATTATTGATCCACCAATTGTTAAAACTATTGATGAATATGTTTCTTCAGCAATTAAATTAGCAAATTTAAACCCAAAAAAAATATTAGAAAAAAAGAAATACTATGAAAATTGTGCAGATAAAAATTTATTTGAAAATGAAAAGGCTCTTAAATCGTTTCAAAATATACTAATTGAAGTATGTAAAAAAAATAAATCTTAACTATCTAATAATTTTTTTTTTGCTTTTTCAAATTCTTCCTGATTAAGAGCACCACTTTTATAAAGCTCATTAAGTTTTGTTAATTCACTGCTTAATTGATCACTATCAGGCAAATTTTCTTGCGGCTCGATTAAATCGTCACTCATATTTTCATCTGACTTATTTGCTTTTTTTGCACTAAAACCATTCATTATTGCTGAGCCACCTAAATAAAGAACAAAGCCTAATATAGGTATCACCAAACTAAAGAAAATTATTTTTTCCATAAACTAATCTTCATCCTCTTCTCTCCAATTTTTTTCATACATTAACCAAGCTGCAAATATAACTGAAAATGTACCAACAATCATACCATAATCAAATCCAGTTTGTTGATCATATAAGTACCAACCTAATTGAGTGGCTCCAATCGGAGGGATTGTAAGAATTGCCATAAGTATTACAATTCTATATGGATATCTTGGTTTTTTCATATCCCAATCTACCAAAAATTATTTGCTAATTTAAATGTTAAATTTGCGATCTTTTGAAACAGTCGATTGTATTTTTTAACAAACAAGCGATAGTCATTGGTCCAACACCACCGGGCACTGGTGTAAGTGCTTTTGCATTTTTTGATACCTCTTCAAAAGCCACATCCCCTACAATTCCTTTATCAGTTTTATTAATTCCAACATCTATTACTATTGCATCTTTTTTAACCCAGTCTCCTTTTACAAGTTCTGGAATACCAACTGCTGCAACTATAATATCTGCTTCCAAACATTCTGCCTTAAGATCTTTTGTTTTTGAATGAGTGATCGTCACCGTGCAATTTTCTTTTAAAAGAAGTTGCGTCATAGGTTTACCATTTAAATTTGATCTTCCAACTACAACCGCTTTTTTTCCATTTAAATTTGGTTCAATCTTTTTTATTAACAAATAACATCCTAAAGGGGTACATGGCACTGAACTTTCATAACCTGAAGACAGATTCCCAACGTTCATAGGGTGGAAACCATCAACATCTTTTGAAGGATCGATTGTCTCAATTACTTTTTGTTTATCAATATGATTAGGCAGTGGCAATTGAACTAAAATGCCAGACACTGATTCATCTTGGTTTAATTCTTTAATTTTATTTAAAATAACTTTTTCCTCAACACTGTCAGGATACTTAATCACGTCAGATTTTAGACCAACTTCTTTTGCAGATTTTTCTTTATTTCTAACATAAATCTGGCTTGGTGTAAGATCTCCAATTAAAATCACAGTTAAACCAGGAATCTTTTTATATTTATTTTTTAAGTCTGAAACCTCTTTTTTAAGCTCCTCTCTTAATAATGCAGCTTCTTTTTTACCATCAATTAAAATCATAAATTTAGAATATTATTGGTGCAATGTAGAGCTTCATACACATTTCTATAAACCAAATCAATAGTAGTAAAATTATTGGAGAAATATCTAAGGCGCCCAAATTTGGTAGAAAACGTCTTATTCTTTTTAAAAAAGGATCAGTTAGTCGATATGTGAGCTCTAAAAGAGCATAAACAAATCTATTTTGTGTGTTAAGAACGTTAAAAGCAATTAACCAACTTACAACAACATTTGCTATCACTACATAAGAATAAAGTTTTAATATTTGTAAAACTAAATAAAAAATAGCTATCATTTTTTTTCAATATAGATTGAAGAACTTGGAAATGCGAAAGAGGCTTTATTGTTCTCTACAATTTGTTTAATTTCAATAGCAAGTTTTTCTTTTACGGATAACCACTCATTCCAACTGCTTGACTTAGTAAAACAACGTACATACATATCTATTGAACTATCTGAAAATTTATCAACTCTGACTGCAATTCCTATACTTGTATTAAAATCCTCACTTTTTTTAATATGTGACTCAATATCGTTTCGTATTTTTTTTAATTGATCTACAGTCGTATCATATTGAAGTGTAATTACCCAACTTATCAACCAGTTTGATGTTTCACTTACATTCACAACTGCATTTTCTGCAAATTGAAAATTAGGAATTATTGCTAATGATTTATCAAATTTTCTTATTGTTGTTGATCGAAAACCAATTTTTTCTACAATACCTTCTATAATGCCATCAACTAAAATCCAGTCACCTATCTTAAATCTTTTTTCAACAAGAACTAAAATTCCTGAAATTAAATTTTTAAATAAATCTTGTGCTCCTAATGCTACTGCAACTCCAAATAAACCTAGCCCAGCAATAATTGGACCGATTTTAATACCCCATAATTCAAGTACGGCCGCAAGTCCTAAAATAAATATTAAAATTTTAAGTGATTTTATAATCCAACCAATTAACTCTCTTGTTAAAAGTTTGTCTAAACCACTCAAGATATAGGATATCGGTTCGATTACCTGATGAATAATCCAAAAGATTAGTATTGTAATTAATGTTCTGTTGATAGTGTCGACTATCTCTCGACCTTCCAAAGAAAAAGTCATGTAGTAACTTGCAATAAAGAAACCCAGAACAATTGGTAAAAATCTTGCTGGTCCAATTAATGCTGAAACAAAAGTGTCATCGAGTTTATTCGTAGTTCTTTTTGAAATTATTTCTAATTTTTTAATAATTAATTTACTAATTATTCCTCTAAAGATTAAAAATATAAGAAAAATTCCTAAACCAATTAATATTTGAAAAATATCAACACCAAGTATTCCTTTATTCCATACAGACAAAAATATTTCAGAAAAGTTATCAAATAATTCCATAATCAAATCTTATATAACAAAAATTCCTCTTCACCAGGATGAAATAAAAAAATTTTTTTCCACTTAATTTCATTCAAAATTGAAGAGGTTTTTTCACTTATACACATTAAGTTTGTATCCATCCAAATATTTTGAACTTTATTCATCTTTATAAAATTTAAAAAACTCAAGGCACTATTTTTTGAATAAATATACACGATGTCAGGTATTTTTACCTTAAGTTCGGAGACAAAGCTTTCATCAAAATTTTTTATGTGAGAAGTTTTATAATTGATAAGTCTATTTATTCTAATTCCCTCATCTAAAAGTTCACGATCTAGTTCTGTTGAAATCGTATCCCCGCTTACATATATCATCTTACCATTTTTTTTATCAAAATTTTGTAAGATAAGTTCTTTTAAATTTCGAACATTTCCCTCTGCGGATATTACGTTTTGAAATCCAACTTTTTTTGCTTTTTTTTCTGTTCCTGCTCCAACACAAAAACATAAAATTTTTTTATCTATATCTCCTAATTTTAAAAATTTTATTGCATTAGCACTTGTAAATACAATTGCTTTATAATCAGCAAAATTTATTATTCCATAATTAACTGATTGAATTTCTAATAATGGTAGATGTGAAACTTGATGACCAAGAAACCTTAATTTTGAAATCATTTCCAATGAGTCTTCTAGTGGTCTTGTTAACAAAATATGCATTTTTTTATTTTTTATAAGAATTATTAGATTTGTCTTTAAGTTTTTTGCCCACCTCTTCTCCAATCACTTTTGCATTTTCTAAGGATGCTGTTTTTTTTTCATAAAATCTTTTTGATCCATCTAACGAAAAAAGTTCAGCCTCGAGTATGAGATTGTTATTATCAATCTTTGCGTGGACACCAACCGCAGTTTCGCAATCGCCTTCTAAAATTTTTAAAACACTTCTTTCTGCTTGTACTACTTGATAAGTATTCAGATGATTTATTTTTTTAAGTATAGAATGAATATAATCATCATCATGTCTACATTGAAGAGCGACAATCCCCTGACCAGCACATGGCACTATTTCAGAAGTTGAAAAGAATTGAGTGATTTTTTTTTCTAATTTCAATGATTTTAATCCTGCATAAGCAAGTATTATACCATCATATAGACCATCATTTAATTTTTTTATCCTAGTTTCGACATTACCTCTAATTAATTGACAGTTTGCATCAGATCTAATTTTCTTAATTTGAAACTCTCTTCGAAATGATGAAGTTCCAATAATAGGATTTTTTTTTAATTCTTTGAGTTTTTTTTCGTTGCTAGTGATAAGTATTTCCCGGGGGTCATTTCTTTTTAAAAAAGTATTTGTAATTAGACCATTAGTCTCCATTGTTGGCATATCTTTTAACGCATGAACAGCAATATCAATTTCTTTTTTTAAAAGTTCTTTTTCTATATTTGATGAAAATAATCCCTTTCCTCCAACATCTGACAACCTTTTGTTTTGGAATTGATCTCCTTGAGTAGAAATTTCTTTAATCAAAATATCATCAGATTTAAAATTTGAATTTTCTAATATCTTATCTTTTGCATCTTGGGCATATTTTAGTGCCAGTTTGCTACCTCTAGATCCAATAATAATTTTATTTTTCATAAATTTATTTCTTATTTGTATAAAGATTGTACTATTATTAAAAACAATTTTAATGATTAAAAAACCTATAATAATTGGAATTGAAACTAGTTGTGACGAAACTGCTGCATCAATAATAACTGAGGATGAACAAGGAACTCCGTTGGTTCTCTCTAATATAATATCGAGCCAAATAAATGTTCATAAGGAATTTGGAGGTGTGGTACCAGAATTAGCAGCTAGATCTCATTTAGAAAAAATTGATCTTATTGTAAAAAAAGCGATTGATGATAGTGGTATAAAATTTTCAGAAATAGATGCAGTGGCATCAACTGCTGGACCTGGTCTCATAGTTTGCTTATCAGTTGGTCTTAGCTTTGGAAAAGCAATTGCTTTAAGTTTAGACAAACCCTTCATAGCTGTAAATCATCTGGAAGGTCACGCTCTCAGTCCGAGACTAAATTCAAATTTAGAATACCCTTACTTACTATTATTAATTTCTGGAGGACATTCGCAGTTTCTAAATGTTAAAAAATTTGGAAAGTATGAGAGGTTAGGGACAACTATTGATGACGCACTAGGTGAGGCGTTTGATAAAACTGCAAAAGTTTTAGGGATAGATTTTCCTGGTGGACCACAAATTGAAATTTTATCTAAAAAAGGAAACCCTGATAAGTATGACTTGCCAAAACCAATTTTTCATAGAGGTGGCTGCAATTTATCCTTTGCTGGTTTAAAAACTGCAGTATTGAAGATCGCAAAAGAAATTAAAACTGACCAAGAAAAGTTTGATTTGGCTGCCTCATTTCAGAAAACTATTGAAATGATTTTAAGAAAAAAAACGCTTGAAGCTTTTGTTCAATTTGAAAAAAAAAATCAATTAAAGGAAAAAGTGTTTGTAATTGCTGGTGGTGTAGCAGCTAATAAAAAAATAAGATCTATGCTCGTTGATCTTTGTAAAGAACAAAATTATAAAAGTATTTTTCCGCCAATTAACCTTTGTGGTGATAACGCTGCCATGATAGGAATGGTGGGTCTTGAGAAATTTAAACTAAAACAATTTAATGAATTAGATTGTTCTGCAAAACCAAGATGGGCATTGGATGAAAAAGCTACTTTTCTAAAAGGCGCTGGAATTAAATTATAATGCAGTATTGGTTAGTAAAATCTGAACCAGATGTGTGGTCCATTGACCAGCAGAAAAAAGCTGGAAAAAAAGGTGCTGCATGGGATGGGGTAAGAAATTATCAAGCTGCTAAAAATTTAAAAAATATGAAAAAAGGAGACCTGTGTTTTTTTTACCATTCGAATATAGGTAAAGAAATAGTTGGAATTGTTAAGGTTATTAAAGAGTATTATGCAGATAAAACAGACCAATCTGGACGTTTTGTTGCTGTAACAGTAAAATTTTTAAGGAAATTGGATAAACCTATAACCTTAGAAAAAATAAAAAAAAACAAGCAATTAAGCCATTTATCATTAATAAAACAAAGTAGATTATCTGTAATGCCAATAGATTCTAAAAGCTGGAAAATTTTAAATAACATGAGTAAGATTTGATAAAAGAGAATTTATGCCAAAAAAAAAGAAGAAATCTAAAATAAAAAAAAAGTCTACTAGAAAAAAAAGTAAAACTAAAAAAAGAAAATCAACACAAAGAACTAAGAATAATAAGACTTTAAAAAAGAGATCCTCTGAAAAAAAAGTTTTAAAAAATCCATCAACTGAATTGATTTTTAAAACAAAAAAAGAATGGATTAAAAATAGCCTAGCAAACAAACAACAATATCAAACTAAATATAGTGAGTCGATTAAAAATAATAACTCTTTTTGGAAAAAAGAAGGAAAGAGAATAACGTGGATTAAACCATATAAAAAAATTAAGGATGTAAAATATAGCAAAGATGAGGTTAGAATAAAGTGGTATGAAGATGGAACATTAAATGCTTCTGCAAATTGTATTGATAGACATCTTAAAGACAAAAAAGATAAAACCGCAATAATTTGGGTAGGTGACGACCCAAAAGATACTCAAAAAATTTCTTACAAACAACTCCATCAAAAAGTGTCTAAAGCAGCAAATGGATTAAAAAAACTTGGTATAAAAAAAGGTGATCGCGTTACAATTTATTTAACAATGATACCTGAGCTTGCAATTTTAATGTTGGCATGTGCTAGAATTGGTGCAATTCACTCAATAATTTTTGGAGGATTTTCTGCTGAGTCTATTTCTGGAAGAGTGAATGACTGTAAGTCCGAATATATTATTACTGCAGATGAGGGAGTAAGAGGTGGAAAAACTATTCCATTAAAAGCTACAACTGATGAGGCATTAACTAACTGTCCTAATGTAAAAAAATGTATTGTAGTCAAAAGGACTGGAAATTATGTTTTTTGGAATAATGAAAGAGATGTTTGGTATCATGATTTAATTAAAGATGTTTCTAATTTTTGTGAGCCAGAAGAGATGAATGCAGAAGATCCGCTATTCATTCTTTATACTTCAGGATCTACTGGAAAGCCGAAAGGTGTACTTCACACAACAGGTGGATATATGGTTTATGCATCAATGACTCATCAGTATATTTTTAATTATAAACCAAAAGATATTTATTGGTGCACAGCAGATATTGGATGGGTTACAGGCCATAGTTACATTATTTATGGACCTTTAGCTAACGGAGCCACGACAATAATGTTTGAAGGTG
Organism: uncultured Pelagibacteraceae bacterium; assembly: GCA_902516625.1. Lineage (GTDB taxonomy): Bacteria > Pseudomonadota > Alphaproteobacteria > Pelagibacterales > Pelagibacteraceae > Pelagibacter. The sequence goes on from CABXYU010000002.1 coordinate 42,790, forward strand.
TTCCTAATTACCCTGACAGTTCAAGATGGTGGCAAATTGTGGATAAGTTTAAGGTCAATACATTTTATACAGCTCCTACAGCAATCAGGGCTTTGATGAGAGAGGGAGATGATCCTGTAAACAAAACATCAAGAAAATCACTAAAACTTCTTGGTACAGTAGGTGAACCAATTAATCCTGAAGCATGGATGTGGTATTATAAGACAGTTGGTAATTCAAAATGTCCTATAGTAGATACATGGTGGCAAACTGAAACTGGAGGAATTTTGATAGCTCCTCAAACTGGAGCTATACCTTTAAAACCTGGATCAGCTACAAAGCCATTCTATGGAATTAAGCCATCAATTTTAGATAAAGATGGAAATGAAATTAAGGGAGCCGGAGAAGGTAGACTATGTATATCTCAATCTTGGCCTGGCCAAATGAGAACTGTTTATGGTGACCATCAAAGATTTATTGATACTTATTTTTCACAGTTTAATGGAAAATATTTTACTGGTGATGGGTGCAGGAGAGATAAGGACGGTTACTATTGGATTACAGGTAGAGTAGATGATGTGATTATAGTTTCTGGACATAATTTAGGAACTGCAGAGATAGAAAGTGCTTTCGTTGCTCATCCTAAAGTTGCTGAAGCAGCTGTTGTTGGCTATCCGCACGATATTAAGGGAAATGGATTGTACTGCTATGTTACGTTGAACGTAGGTGAAAATGAAACTGGAGAATTAGAAAGAGATTTAAAATTGTGGGTTAGAAAACAGATAGGTCCGTTAGCAACGCCAGATTTGATACACTTCTCGCCTGGTCTTCCAAAAACAAGATCTGGAAAAATTATGAGAAGAATTTTACGAAAGATAGCGGCCAACGAGCATGAACAATTAGGTGATACCACTACCTTGGCTGATCCAAGTGTTGTTACAAGTTTAGTTCAGAATAGAAAAAATATCTAAAATTTTATTCTTTCATTAAATTCTTTTTTTACAACATCCCATTTTAAAATCACAGAATTGAGAACTATTTTACGATCTAAATTTTTTAAATCTTCTGCAATTGGTGCCCACTCATATAATGATAAAGCACTGGGGTTAAATGGTAAATCAATATGATAATTTTCCCAATCAATATTCTGTAATCTGTCTTCAAAACTTTTTTTTGCTTTATCTATAATTTCAATTGGCATTTTATTTGAAGTTTCATCATCTAAAATCTTTAAAAAAATTTCTTTTGCCTTTTCGGTTTCTTGATAGTTAAAACTTGCTTTCAATTTTGAAAATGTAAAGAATGTTAGATCCTGAAGAGCAACTGCATAAATATTCCACTTAGCTAAGTTAACCGAATCCATAAATGTATCGTTTTCAAAGTGAAGGACGTACCTGGTCCCCATCCTCGTTTTAAGATACCCATAAAGAGTGACCTGACTTACCCATGCAGATTTTGTTTGAATAAAGGATTCAAGTTGATCTAGATTATTAATTTTTCCTTTTGGGACGAAAGCTTTGAACATAGTGAAGAGGTAAGTCTTAAAATCATGCCAAGTTAAGTCTCTCCACGTTAATTTGTATTTCCCCATAAAAAACCCTATTTTTGACACTTATAACTAGAAAACGCTAGTAAATGTACCAATTTTAACACTTTAAATCTATTTCATAATGGTTATGGTTTTGGCCAGTTATAACTAAAAAGAGAGAGGTATAAATGTCAAAACAAGAACAACATTGGGAAAAATCCAAGGGTTTGCTATTTATGACGTTAGCAATTTGGTTTGTATTCTCGATTGGCATCTTCTTATTTGGAGCTGAGATGAACGAAGTTGGAGGACCATTTGGTTATCCTTTAACTTATTGGTTCACTTGTCAGGGTTCTCTAGGAATTTTTGTAATCCTAATTTTCTGGTTTGCGAATAGACAAGAGAAAATTGATGAAGAGTTCGGCTTTTCAGAAAGAGGAGATGACTAATGATAAAAGGTAATTTTATAGACAATTTGCCTAAAGTTTATGGAATCTATACAGGTGGATTTTTAGGTTTCATAATCATTATGGCAATTGGAGAGCAGATGGGTATGACATCGAAAACAATTGGTATTTGTTTCGTTGCCTTCACAGTAGCCATCTATGCTATAATTGGTTATCTATCAAGAACGGCTCAAGCTGATGCTTACTACGTAGCTGGAAGACAAGTACCAACCGTTTTTAACGGAATGGCGACCGCAGCAGACTGGATGTCTGGTGCATCATTCGTTGCAATGGCAGGTGGTATTTATTTCAAAGGTTATGGTTATATGGCACTGCTTGTAGGTTGGACTGGTGGATATGTATTAGTCGCATCTTTATTAGCACCATACTTAAGAAAATTTGGCTGTTACACAGTTCCAGATTTTATAGGTACAAGATACGGTGGTAATTTAAGTAGATTCATGGCAGTGGTAGTTTTAACTGTTGCATCATTTACATATGTGACTGCACAAATTAACGCTACAGGTACAATTGCGTCTGTTGCACTTGATATTCCATTCCAATACGCAGTATACGTTGGACTAATAAGTATTTTATTATGTTCAATGCTTGGTGGTATGAGAGGAGTAACTTGGACACAGGTAGCACAGTATATCGTACTAATCATAGCTTACTTATTACCAGTATTCTGGATCAGTAACAAAATGGGTGCAGGTTTCTTCCCGCACTTCATGTTGGCTGATGAAGTAGCTAGAATTGGTGAACTTGAGCAGCAATTTGGTTTTGTTGCAAACTCGAAAGAAAATCTTGCGATGGTGCCGAAAGGTTTAGCTGGAATAACTAAAGCTCACTCAGCGGTAAACGCTACACCTTGGGCATTTATTTCATTAGCACTAGCGATGATGATGGGAACAGCTTCATTGCCTCACGTGATGATGAGATATTTTACTACTCCAAGTGTAAAAGCAGCTAGAAAATCAGTAGGTTGGTCATTATTCTTTATCTTCCTACTTTATTCTTCTGCTCCAATGTTAGCGACACTATCTAAGTTGTCATTGATTGATCCATCACTACCAACAGGTATTATTGGTAAATCAATAGCTGAAGTACAATCGATAGATTGGTATCAAAACTGGAACCAAGCAAACTTAATGTTTGTAAGCGACTTTAACGGAAATGGAACTCTTGAATTAAACGAGTTTTTCATGGGTGGTAAAGCCGTTGTGTTAGCAACTCCAGAAATAGCTGGATTACCATATGTAATCTCAGGTCTGGTTGCTGCTGGAGGTATGGCTGCTGCCATGTCAACAGCTGATGGTTTGGTTTTAGCAATTGCAAACGCAATCTCACACGATGTTTACTATAAGATCATCGATCCAAAAGCTGAGACTGCGAAAAGACTAGTTGTTGCAAGGGTATTACTTGTAGTAATTGGTTTTGCAGGAGCAACAATCGCAGCTCTTGAAATCCAAGGTATCCTAGGTTCAGTAATCTGGGCTTTTGACTTTGCGATGTCAGGACTATTCTTCCCACTAGTACTTGGTGTATGGTGGAAGAGAGCTAACAAAGAAGGTGCTATAGCTGGTATGTTCTTAGGATTAGTTTCTGGTGCTGCTTACCTAGTTTGGGTAAGATCAGGCGGAAGTGGATTCCTAGGTATTACTCAGTTAACTTTTGGTATCTTTGGTTCGGCTGTCAGCTTAGTAGCTATGGTTGTAGTGAGTTTAATGACTCAAGCACCAAATGCTGCAACGCAGAGAATGGTTGATGAGGTTCGGGTGCCATCTGGTAAATCGATCCTTGGCAAACAACACTAAATAATTTTTTTAAGGGGCGATTAATTTCGCCCCTTTAAATTCCTTTCATTTTCCAATATAAATTTTAGATGTCTGCCAACTTTCATCCATTAGTCTATATAATTGATTATATTCTTGGAGTAATTATGTGGACTTTAATTGGTAGGGTAGCAATGAATATTTTTCAAAGAGAAGATTCTCAATTTTTTTTTATGAAAGTATTTGTAAAATTTACTAATCCTTTAATTAAAATTTTTAAACCTTTAACACCCACTTTCATTATTCAACCTTTAGTGCCTTTGTATGTTGCCTGGTTTTTTTTTATGATTAGATTTTACTTAATGCCATGGGTTTTGGGTTATTCTGTAATGGGCATGTTGTCTTTTCCTCTAGAAAGTGAAATTTCGAGACAAATTTACCAATTTTTTAATTCAATTAAATTTTAAAAATTGATACTAGTTAAACTAGTTTTCAATGAAAAAAATACAAATATCACCATCAATATTGTCAGCTGATTTTAGTCAGCTTGGTAATGAAATAAAGAGATTAGAGGAAGGCGGGGCTGATATGATCCATGTAGATGTAATGGATGGTCACTTTGTTCCTAATCTTACAATAGGACCACCGGTAATTAAAGCATTAAAAAAAAGCTCCAGACTTATTTTTGATGTGCATTTAATGATTTCTCCTGTTCACAAATATATTGAAACTTATGCGGATGCAGGAGCTGATATTATTACAATTCATCCTGAGGCAACAGAAGATCTTAAATCCTCTATTTCGAAGATCAAAGAATTAAAGAAAAAAGTTGGAGTTTCATTAAATCCTGAAACCAAAATAACCACAATAATAGATTTTTTAGAAGATATTGATCTAGTTTTAGTAATGAGTGTTAACCCAGGATTTGGTGGCCAAAAATTTATGCCTGATGTTTTAACAAAAATAAAGGAGTTAAAAAAGTTTCAGAAAGAAAAAAAAATTAATTTTGATATTGAAATAGATGGTGGAATAAACTTTGAAAACTCAAAGACAGCAATTGAGGCAGGTGCAAATATTCTGGTATCTGGTACCACAATTTTCAAAAGTAATAATGGAGATATAAAAAAAAATATTAAATTATTAAAATCAAAGTGATTTCATGATTTATATCAGTCGTTTTTTTTTTGGTATTCTTAATCAATTAAGGAAATTTTATTTAAATTCTAATTTTTACGATCAAAAAATTTCAAAAACAAACTACGAGGAATTAAAATATAAACCAAGTCCACATTTACTCTCATCTTTAATCAAATATCAAAAAAAAAAATTTAATATAGAAGAATTTTCTTTGAGTGATATTTGGGAAAAAAATAATCTTAGTCTAAAAGAATATAAAAATTTACATAATTTTTATTGGTTTTTTAGTCTTGATCTGAAATCCTCAAAATTAACAACTCAATCAATTATCGCGAATTGGATTAAAAATAATGGGAGATATGATGATAAATCTTGGGATTTTGATTTAACTGCAAAAAGAATAATAGCTTGGTTATCATGTTATAATCTTACTTGTGAAGATAGTGACCAAGACTATAAAAAAAAGTTTAATAGAATAATACAAAAACAAAGCAATCATTTAATAAATGAAATAAAAAATTCTAAACAAGTAGATGATAAGTTAATTGGTTGTGCATCAATAATACTTGTTGGGCTTTGTTACAAAGATGAAAAAAATTATTTATCTTTTGGTTCATCTCTTTTAAAAAAGATATCTAAATTAGGTTTAGATAATGATGGTTTTCCAAAATCAAGAAATATTGGGCAACTGCTGTTTTATCTAAAATATTACATTTTAATTAGAGAGTGGTTCAAAGAATCTGGAACTATAGTCCCTGAGCACATAGATGAAACAATTTATTATCTTGGACAAGGATATGCTTTTGTAGAACAAGGAATGTGTAAAAATTTTTTATATAATGGCAATAATAATTCAAATAATTCTGATTTTGAGAATTACTTAAAAAGATTTGGCTATAATTTTAAAAATGAACAAAAAGAACTTGGTGGGTATATAAAACTTCAAAATAAGAAAATTTGTTTAACTATGGATATAGGATCAACACCAATCACTAAATATTCAAAAGATTATCAGTCTGGGGCACTATCTTTTGAAATAACCTCCAATGGGAAAAAATTGATAAGTAATTGTGGTTATTATAAGATTAATAAAAATCAATTAAACAAATTATCAAAATCATCTGCGGTCCATAACACATTAATAATTGACGACAACTCATCGTGTAAATTTTTTTATTTAAAAAAGTACTGGTTAATAAAAAAAGGTTTAAAAGTAACTAAAAAAGATTTAATTTTTGAAAAAAACTACTGGAAAATTAATGCATTACATGATGGATATTTAAAAAAATATAATTCTGTTCATGAGAGAGAAATTGAGTTTTTGCCCGATCAAATGAAATTTGTTGGTTTAGATAAAATTATAAAAAGAACCAATCACAATTATAAATTTGATATACGTTTCCACGTTGAACCAAGTGTAAAACTTATGAAAACGCAAGATAATAAAACAATACTAATAGAGCTTAAAGATGAGGGATGGAAATTTACTTGTGATAATTTTCACCTAGCCATCGATAATGGTCTTTATTTTGGTAATAAGAATTCTTTTACAGAAAATCAAAATTTTTTTATAAGTGGTATTTCCAATTTTCAAACAGAAGAAATCAAATGGGAGATAAGTAAAATATGATGAAAAAGATACGGTCAGCTATTATTTCATTATCAGATAAATCAAATCTTAAACCTCTTTTAGTAATTTTAAAAAAAAATAATATTAAATTAATAAGCTCCGGTGGAACTTATAAAGAAATAAAGAAACACGGATTTGATTGTTTGGAGGTATCAAAATATACTGGAACAAATGAGATGCTTGGTGGAAGAGTAAAGACCTTACATCCTAAAATTTATGCGGGAATTCTGAATAAAAGAAATAATAAAAAACATTTGAGAGATCTTAAAATAAGTAATTTTGAAAATATTGATTTAGTTATTGTAAATTTTTATCCTTTTGAAAAAAAATTAATTGAAACTAAAAACCATAAAAAAATTTTAGAACAAATTGATATAGGAGGCCCTACACTTGTTAGAGCAGCAGCTAAAAATTATACTGATGTTACAGTAGTTGCCTCTAGTGACCATTATTCTGAATTAATAAATGAATTAAAAATTTACAAAGGAAAAACCTCTCTTCGATTTAGAAAAAAAATGTCAAGTATAGCTTTTTCTGAAACTGCTTATTATGACTCAGTCATATCTAATTACTTTAATAGCATTTCTGGTATTTTATTTCCGAAAAAAAAAACTATTTATGGTAATCTTGTAGAAACTTTAAGATATGGAGAAAATCCTCATCAACAAGGCGCTATTTATTCAAGAGACCAAAATCTTTCAATTAAAAAAATTCATGGAAAAGAATTAAGCTATAATAATTATAATGATATATTTTCTGCATTAACTTTATCAAAGACTTTTCCAAAAAATTCTGGAATTGTAATCGTTAAGCATGCAAATCCATGTGGAGTATCAATAATCAAAAATAACTTAATGAGTTATAATTCTGCACTGGCATCTGATCCTGTTAGTGCTTTTGGTGGTATTGTTTCATGTAATTTTAAAATAAGAAAAAATTTAGCTGTTGAACTTAATAAAACATTCTTGGAAGTTATTGTAGCTAAAGGTTTTGATGCAAATGCCCTTGAAGTATTAAAATCAAAAAAAAATTTAAGATTAATCGACTCAACTCACTATTCTAATAGTTCCTTTGTAAAATTTGATTCTTTTGGTGATAACATAGTTACTCAAACAGAGGATGAAATATTTTTTTCAAAAAAAAATTTTAAAATTGTATCAAAAAAAAAACCTAACAAGTCTCAATTAGAAAATTTGATTTTTGCTTTTAATACGTGTCGACATGTAAAATCGAATGGAATAGTACTAGCAAGTGATATGTCAACAGTTGGAATTGGATCGGGACAACCTAGTAGAATCGATAGTTGTAAAATAGCTGTATCAAAAATGCAAAAATATATGAAATCAAAAAAAGAGGTGGTTGCTGCCTCTGATGCCTTTTTCCCATTCGTTGATGGCATTGAAAAACTTATTCAACATGGAGTTTCTGCTGTAATACAGCCAGAGGGCTCTATTAGAGATAAAGAGATCATTAAATTTGCTGATGCAACAGAAACTATACTTGTTTTCTCAAAAACAAGACATTTCAAGCATTAGGCATTTTGTCAATTTTTGCAGCTAGGATAAAATCGTTTTCTGATAAACCCTCAATTGCATGAGTAGTAATACTTATTTTGGCATATCCCCATCCAAATAAAATTTCTGGGTGATGTCCCTCTTCTTCGGATATTTTTCCTACTTCGTTTACAAAATATTGGCTTTCTAAAAAATTTTTAAATTTAAATTTTTTTTCTAGGAAGAAAATATCTTTTTCGTTTTTAGTTATATCCCAACCATCTACTTTTTTTTGATATTTATGAATTTCGGATATATCGAATGGAGTTACTCCACCCTCACAAGGAACACATTTTTTTTCTGTCAAATCACTCATAATACTTGGAGCGGGCAAAGGGGGTCGAACCCTCGACCTTCTCGTTGGCAACGAGACGCTCTACCACTGAGCTATGCCCGCACATGAAACAATATAGTTAGTCGTTTTTTTTAATTCAAGCAATATTAATTGTGGTATAACTTAAAATTATGAAAAAAGACGAATTACCAAAATTAATACCAATTTTTCCTTTAAGCAACTTTATTATTTTTCCTAAAACCAGCGTTCCACTAAATATATTTGAGCCAAGATACTTAGAAATGGTAAATGATAGTATGAAATCAAATAAGCTCATAGGAATTATTCAACCTAAAATCTTAAAAAACGATGATACTTTTTCCCCCAACTTATACAAAATAGGGTGTCTAGGAAAAATAATTAATTTTAAAGAAACTGAAGATAAAAGATTTCTCATTGAATTAAAAGGACTGATCAGATTTAAAGTATTAGATGAAGTCAAATCAAATAAAACATATAGGGAGTGCAAAATTAATTTTGATAATTTCTATGATGATTTGATCGATTCAAAAGTAGACCTAAAATTTTCAGATCTTGAATTAATATTTAGAGATTTAAAATCACTTTTTGAAAAAAGAGGCTTCATTATAAATTGGAAAGCCTTAGAAAAACAAAGTCTTGATGAAACAATAAATGCACTAGCTATGGCATCACCATTTACACTTGAAGAAAAGCAAGTTTTACTTGAAGCTAAAAATTTAGAGGTAAGAAAAACTAAAATTGCTGAAATTCTAAGCACATATACTTTTGATAATTATGACAATAATACTTTACAGTAGATGCTTATTAAAAAAATTTAAAAATTTTTTTATGATTAAGTATTAAAACCTTGGTCAGCAAATTTTTTCAAGGAGTTATTAAGCAACTTATTTTTTCCAAAAAATTGAATAGATTTGCTTAATATATTATTTTTAAATTTACTTTCTAGATTAAAAAATTCATAAATAAAATCAATACTATTTGAAAATATATAATTCTTATGCTTAATATTTTTCTCAAAATCAGAACATATAGATTTATCTAAATCTAATCCAAGATCTAACTTTAATTTTATTAATTTTATTAACTCATAAATATCTCTTAAAGTCATATTGAAACCTTGACCAGCAAGAGGGTGAATTCGGTGCAACAAATCACCAAACGCTAAGATATTTTTATATCGATAGCTTCTTAGATTGCTCGATCTTAATTTAAAACTACTTATATTTTTTATTTTTGATATTTGATATTTTGAATTATATTTATCAATTATATTTTTAAAGTTTATATTTTTCTCTTCTTTGGCAGAATATACAATTGAAGTTTCTTTATTTGATATTGGTAAAAACGCTAATGGCCCTTTCTTAGTAAAAATTTGCTTAGCTGTATTATTTTCTAATTTTTGATGTTCAATAATTGTTGTATGAGCGTAACTTTTATAATCTTTACTTAACTCTTTATAAAAATATTTCTTTGTGATCTGACTGTTTAGGTCACAATTAATAATTAAATTATATTTATCACTAATTGAGGTAAGATTATTTTTTTTATCTATAAACTTCACAAAGTTATTTTTATTAATTTTTGTATGCAAAAGATTAAATAATTTGTAATTTTTAATTAATGAAAAAAGAGGTTCTTTTTTATCTTCAAAATTAATCAATTTGTCCTTGATAAATTTTTCGTTGTAAATTTCAATTTTATTTATATTCCATAAAATTTTTTCAATATTTAAAATATGTTTGTTAAAAAAATCTACATTATTTTTAGATATTCCTATTGTGCGTATTTTATTTTGATTTTCAGTTTTGTAATTTGAAAAAATATCAACATTTACTTTAAGATTTATTAATGCCTTAGCTAGTGTTAAGCTAACTAATCCACCACCTAAAATGCATACTTTCATAATAATTTTAATTTTAACAACAAAAATTAGATGATACAAAGTGGTAAATTTGATTCATCAAAAATGGATATAAAAAAACTAGCTAATTCGGTCTTTATTTTTACTGTAAATAGGCTCATAGAAATTTTTGGAATAATTATTTCTGTTGTTGGGATACTTTTGTTTATATCTTTAATATCTTACTCTCCTGCTGATCCTAATTTTATATTTCCTGAAAATACACAAATAAAGAATTTTCTTGGATTTCAAGGGAGTTATACTTCAGATTTATTTTTTCAATCTATTGGAATGATATCTTATTTAATCCCATTAACCTTTTTTTTTACAGGCATAAATATTTTTAATAAGAAACAAATTTTTTTACTAATTGAAAATAGTTTTTTTATAATATTGTATTCTTTAGTTGGCTCTATATTTTTTAATTATTTTTACAATAATGCTTTCGATCTATATATCAATGGAAATGGTGGTTTTGTTGGTAATTATTTTAATCAAAATTTTTTTAGTAATCTTATAAGTAAATATGAAAATATTTTTTATTATTTTTTTATAGTTCTTATAACTTTTTTATTCTTTTTAAGTGTTAACTTTAATGTAAAAACGCTAAATTTATTTTTTAGAAAATTTGTTAATATTTTGTTCAAAAACTCTGGGAAAAATTACACTAAAAGAAACGAAATTATTGAGGAATATATTCCACAAGAAGAAATAAAAAATCTTATTCAAGATGATTTACCTTTTATAAGATCTGATTCCAATGAGACTCAAAAAAAATTCAAATTTAAATTACCATCATTAGATCTTTTAAAAATTCCTAGTAAAAAGCAGTTTGGAAATACAGAAAAAAATGAGAAATATGATCCAGAATTTCTCGAAAAAATTCTTCTTGATTTTGGAGTTAATGGAAAAATAAAAAAAGTAAGCAATGGCCCTGTTGTAACTTTAAATGAATTTGAGCCTGCTGCAGGAGTAAAAGTTTCTAAAATTATTAATCTTTCAGATGATATCGCCAGAAATACAAGCTCAGAGTCTGCAAGAATATCTACAATACCAGGAAGTAATACAGTGGGAATAGAATTGCCCAACAGCTCAAGAGAAAACGTTTATCTAAGTGAAATTATAAACAATACTGATTTTAAAAAAAAAGATATCAATCTGCCAATCGCTTTAGGCAAAAATATTTCTGGCTTACCAATCGTTGGTGATTTAGCTTCAATGCCACATTTATTAATTGCAGGAACAACTGGCTCTGGAAAATCAGTCTGTATCAACACAATTATTTTATCACTTCTATACAAACACACTCCAGAAAAATGTAAATTTATTTTAATCGATCCTAAAATGCTTGAACTTTCAACATACGAAGGAATACCTCATTTACTTTGTCCTGTAATTACTGAAGCAAAAAAAGCGACTTCAGTACTTGGTTGGGTAGTTAAAGAAATGGAAAGCAGATACAGATTGATGACCAAAGAGGGTGTACGTAATATTGACGGCTATAATTCTAAACACAAATTACCAATGCCTTACATAGTTGTTGTAGTTGATGAAATGTCAGATTTAATGTTGGTAGCAGGTAAAGAAATTGAAAATTATATCCAAAAGTTATCTCAAATGGCTAGAGCAGCAGGTATCCATATTATTATGGCAACTCAAAGACCTAGTGTTGACGTAATTACAGGCACAATTAAAGCAAATTTTCCAACACGTATTTCTTTTCAGGTAACATCAAAAATCGATAGTAGAACTATTTTAGGTGAACAAGGTGCTGAGCAACTTTTGGGAAAGGGGGATATGTTATACATGTCATCTGCAAATCGCATTGTAAGAATTCATGCTCCATTCGTGTCAGACAATGAAATAGAAAAAATTAATAATTTTTTAAGATCACAGGCTGAGCCAGATTATGTGGATGAAATACTCAATTTTGCCGATGAAAAAGAAATGGGTGAAACCTCAAGAGATCAAGGGGATAAGGACGAACTTTACTTTTCAGCTGTAGAAATAATTAAATCTGAGGGAAAAGCCTCAACATCTTTTTTGCAGAGAAAACTTCAAATTGGTTACAATAGAGCAGCCAGAATAATTGATATGATGGAAGCTGATGGAATAGTAAGTAAAGCAAATCATGTAGGTAAGCGTGAGGTGCTTTAAATGAAAAAATTTTTTTTTTTTTTAATATTTATTCTTTATACATCGCATTTATCTGCATCAATTAAAGAAAATATTATCCAAAATTTAAAATCTATTGAAAATGTAAGTTTTGATTTTGAGCAAAATATTAATGGAAAAATAGAAAAAGGTAAGTGTAAAATTCAATATCCAAAAAAAATCTTTTGTGAATATGACTTAGAAAATAAAAAAATTCTTATATCTAATGGAAAATCTTTGGTTATAAAGACTTTAAGTAGTTATTATTTATATCCTTTAGATAAAACTCCCTTAAACTTTATTTTGGATAAATTTTTTTTAGTAAATAAAATAAATAGTTTACAAGAAAGAATCATTGAAAAAAAATATGTAAACTTTAGTTTTATTGAAAACGAAAATGAAATTAATTTATTTTTTGATAAAAAAAACTTTAATCTTATAGGTTGGCAAACACAAGATATTTACCAAAATCTTAGTATCACGTATATTTCATCTATTAAAAAAAATGAAAAAATTCAAAAAAACCTTTTCAATTTACCTTTAAGAAATTAATTTAAATTGAGATTGTCTCTCTTTTAAAAACTTTCATACCTCTAGCAATGTAATTACCAAGTGCATTTTTGTGATCTAATGAGCATGTGTGAACCCAAACTCTCTTAATTTCACTCAAAAATGAATTTTTAATTGCTGATGACAATAAAAAAGAACCTAATTTTTGATTCTGGTATTCCTCAAGTAAACCCAAGTAGGCTATTTCAACTTCATTTTGATCTTTGTGTATTATTAGTTCAAAATACCCTACAAGATCATTATTTTTTTTTAAAACAAAAGTTTTCACTTTTTTGTCTGATGTATACTCAATCCATTGTTTTTCAGACCAGACTAAGCGGTCTACCCAATGGTGTTTCTTTCCAACTTGTTTATAAAAAAACTTATTGAGTTGAAAATCAGCTGGTTCTACATTTTCAATAGTATAAATCTGTGATATAGCTTTATGCTCCCTCAAATCTTTGAGAGAACTGATTTCTAAATAGTTTCTTGTAATTTGTTTGCTCATTCGACCATTTTACCAACTCTCTCACCTCCAAATAAATGAAAATGTAAATGGGGAACTTCCTGCCCTCCATATTCATTAATATTAGCTAGAGCTCTGTACCCCTTTCCTATATCTGATGACATGCCAAGTTTTTTTGCAACGTAATTTATCCCTTTTATTAATCCAACTATTTCCTCTGCTGACGCATTTGCACTAAAGTCATCTAGATCAATATATTTGCCTTTTGGTATTACCAACGCATGTATTTTTTTTTGAGGATTTATATCGTGAAAAGATAAAACAAAATCATCCTCATATATTTTTTTGCAAGGTATCTCTGCTCTTAAGATTTTTGCAAAAATATTATTATCATCATAGGTCATAAGCGATAATTGTAATTTTAAAAAAATAGCATTATTTTTCCTCAACTCCAAACTTAATATAATTATACCAAGCCCTTTCATGAAAATAATATAAAAACATTTTTGTAATAACTTCCATTCCTGCTATTGCTCCAGCCCAATTCCACTCACCAGTAATAAACCAAGCAATTAAAAATGTATCTGTTGTAGCAAGAATTCGCCAAGTTAAAGTTTTTGCTATATGCCTTTTTTTGGTTACATGTTTCATGCGTCATCCTCTCTATTTTCTCCTCTTTTTAAGTTCATCCATTACATCTTCAATTTTAATATCGTTCCCTTCAAGGTAAACGATGAGATGATAAAAGACGTCCGCACTTTCATGTATCTTATTGGTATCTTTTTCCACTGACTCAATAAGTTCATTAATTTCCTCTAATACTTTAGCTTTACTTAAAGATTTATCATTTAATAATCTATTTGTGTATGAGCCCTCAATAGGTTTTTCTTTTCTTTCTCTAACAAGTTTTATTAAATCATCTAAAACATTCATAACTACTCGTCTTTCAACAGCATCTTCTCAAGTTTTTCCTCGGTTTTTGCCATTGCCATATAGTCTGTAAATACCATCATTCCCTCGGCTTCGTGCTTATGTTGAGCCTTTAAATTTGCATTAGTATACAATCCAAATTTAAAATAACATTTGTTTCTGTGTTTTCCTTTGTGCTTTTTTTTTCCCCAATTTGTAGGACCTTCATAATCATAAGCAAGTTTTTCATCAATCCAAACTTTTAATTTACCATCTGGATTTTTTGAATTTTTGAAATTTAATCTGACTGCTGTCCATTTATCAGTTCCGTGATTTTCATTTACTTTAAATTTTTTAAGAACTCTTCTTTTTTCCATACTACTTGGTTTCCATTCACCATTGTTTTTAAAACTTGCAAATTCATGTTTTAAAATTAATTTTCCTCCTATAATACTCATCATCCAAGTAATCTTGTGACCATCTGGGTGACATTGGCCCACGTGAAATTGTCTAATTCCATTTTTTGGAAATAATATGTTTCGAGCAGGCATAAATGCATAATTTATCCATTTTTCTGTTCCCTCCGTAAATGTCCAGTCAGACTTTGATGTTAACTCTGTACGAACACTGCCATAATGATGTGTACAATCATTTTGTTTTCCTTTTTTTTTACATTTAGAATAATCAGCAGTAAATGAATAAAAAGAATTTCCATGATAAGCAAAATTTTCAGCACCTTTGACTTTAGCCATAGCACCACTACTTACATTTACATTCATCGATAAACTGTTCTTCCAACCTGGAAACAGGATTTTCCCTGGTACTAATTCAATATCTTTGCCGATTATTGCATTATGAATTTTTGTATATCTCTCTTTATCACTCACTTTATGGTAAGTTTTAGCCCATTCCTTATGAAGTTTTGCAGCAGTTTTATACCAACTTTCTTCTGCCAATAGTGGGTTAAAAATAAAAAAAGTTATTAATAAGTATAACAATTTGAATTTGGTATTAATCATAATTAAAACCTAAATCCTAACAGGTATTCCTTTTGAGTCCAAATATTCTTTAGCTTCTTTTAATGAATGTTTGCCATAATGAAATATAGATGCAGCTAGAACAGCACTTGCATTGCCTAATTTAATTCCATCTACAAGGTGATCCAAATTACCTACACCTCCTGATGCAATAACTGGAATATTAACTTTTGATGAAATTTTAGACATTAGATTAATATCATAACCAGCTTGTGTTCCGTCTCTATCCATTGAGGTTACTAATAATTCCCCAGCCCCATTTTCTTCCATTTGTTTTGCATACACCAATGCATCAATGCCACTATTATTTCTTCCTCCATGAGTAAACACTTCCCACTTGTCTCCATTTTTTTTAGCATCAATTGCTACCACAATACATTGCGACCCAAATTTTTTTGAACTATCAATAACGACTTTTGAATTTTCAACTGCTGCAGTGTTTATTGAAACTTTATCAGCCCCACAATTAAGTAATTTATTAATATCTTCTACACTTCTAACACCACCTCCAACGGTCAAAGGAACAAAACACTTTTTTGAAGTTTTTTTAATAACATCGAAAATAATATCTCTATTTTCATTAGAGGCCGTTATATCTAAAAAACAAATTTCATCTGCTCCTCCATCACTGTAAATTTTTGCTTGCTCTACAGGATCTCCAGCATCTTTTAAATCAACAAAGTTGATACCTTTAACAACACGTCCATTTTTAACATCTAAACAAGGAATTATTCTATTTTTAAGCATCTTCTTTTACCAACTCTTCTAATTTTATATCACCATCATAGATAGCTTTACCAACTATTATACCTTCGATATTTTTTAAATCCTTTGCTTTTTTAATGTCATCTATTGATGAAACTCCACCAGATATAATCACAGGGCAACTTGATATCTCAGCAAGTTTTAATGTTTCGTCAAAATTTGGACTTTGTTTCATACCATCTCTATTAATATCAGTATAAATCAATCTACTTACACCATAATCATTAACTTCTTTTAAATAATCTAACGCTAACTGATCAGAGTTTTCTCTCCATCCAGATACTGACAAATACCCATCTTTAACATCTAAACCTAAAGCAATTTTATCGACAAATTTTTCACACGCTTCTTTTAAAAAATTCTTATCTTTAATAGCAGCACTTCCTAAAATTACTTTCTCAACTCCAACATCGATATATTTTTGAATACTTTCAGGATCTCTGATACCACCACCTACCTCAATCTTTAAATTAAATTTACCAACTATATCTTGAATAATATCTAAATTTACTGTTTCACCAGTTAAAGCACCATCTAAATCAACTATATGTAAATTTTTAAATCCATGATCCTTATATTTTCCTGCTTGTTCAACAGGAGACAATTCATATTCGGTTTTATTGTCAAAATCCCCTTTGATTAGTCTTACGCATTTTTTATTTTTAATATCTATGGCTGGAAATATTTTCATTTTAATTTTTTATCTTAACCCCAGATGTCATAACTTTAAGACTAATTCCTCTATATTTTTTTTCTTTAGAAAAATCAATTTTTTTAGAATTTTCTAAATTTTGACATGAGCTTAAGAATATTAAAATTCCTATTATCGAAAAATATTTTTTCATTTTCAAATTTTTATAAAATTTTCCAAAATTTTTAGTCCTAATTTATCGCTTTTTTCAGGGTGGAATTGCGTACCAAAAATATTTTCTTTTTCAACGGAGCAAACAATATTTGAAGAATAATTTGTTGTTGCAGAAATCACATTTTTATCTTTAGGAATAAATTCATAACTGTGAACAAAATACATGTGAGATTTATTATTAATATTTTTAAAAATTTTACTATCTTTTGTTATATTTATTTGATTCCAGCCAATGTGAGGAAGCTTATATTTTCCGTTTTGATTATCTATTTTTGAGACTTTACCTGAAATCCAGCCTAAACCTTTTGTTTCAGTTTCTTCATAACCAATATCAGCGAACATTTGTAATCCGACACATATGCCAAGAAGAGGTTTTTTATTTGTGATTGCAAATTCATTTAATGTATCTG
The DNA here is from genome assembly GCA_902516625.1 of uncultured Pelagibacteraceae bacterium. GTDB lineage: Bacteria > Pseudomonadota > Alphaproteobacteria > Pelagibacterales > Pelagibacteraceae > Pelagibacter. The sequence continues at coordinate 60,209 of CABXYU010000002.1, forward strand.
AAAGCCCATTAATTTTGTTTAAGGCATCTACACAGCTTTTAAATGAGCCCTGTCCTGGCAAAACCAATTTATCACCTGCTTTAATCTTATTTAAATCAGATGTTACCTCAATATTTACTTTATCTTGGGCAACCTCTTTAAAAGAATTTATTACTGAGCTTATATTGCCCGAATTATAATCAACAATTGTGACATTCATTTAATTTTATAAAGAACCTTTTGTAGATGGAATTGTTTTTTTATTCCTTGGGTCTATTTCTAATGCAGTTCTTAATGATCTTGCTAATCCTTTAAAACAAGACTCAATAATGTGATGGCTGTTATCACCATAAATATTTTCAACGTGTAAAGTAATTCCAGCTGCTTGAGAGAAAGCTTGAAACCACTCTTTAAAAAGTTCTGTATCCATCTCTCCAAGTTTTTCGACTTTTAAGTTTACTTTCCAAATTAGGTAAGGTCTGTTTGATATATCAATTGCAACACGTGATAAAGTTTCATCCATAGGTATCATTGCATGAGCATATCTTCTAATACCAACAGATTTTTTTAATGCTTTTTTCAAAGCCTCACCAATAGCAATTCCTGTATCTTCAGTTGTATGATGCAAATCAATATGCGTGTCGCCTTTAGCTTTGATGCTCATGTCTATTGATGAATGCTTAGACAATTGTTCAAGCATATGATTCAAAAATCCTATTCCTGTATCAATTTTATACTTTCCTTTGCCATCAATATTTAGATCAACACTAATACTGGTTTCTTTTGTTTTCCTGCTAATTTTACCTTTACGTGCCATAATTAAAAAGAGGTATACATATATTATCCAAATATGGCAATAATACTAAACCTAGCCTTGAACTATTAGATTTAATATCCATTTATAACCTATGACTACGATAGTTTTAGTAAGAAAAAATAATGAAGTAGTGGTTGCTGGAGACGGACAGGTAAGTATGGGTAATACTGTAGTCAAAAAAACTGCTTCGAAAGTTAGAAAAATCGAAAAAAGAGGTGTGGTTGCGGGTTTTGCAGGATCAACTGCTGATGCACTAACATTATTTGAGAGACTAGAGGCAAAATTAGAAAAACATGCTGGAAATTTATCACGAGCTGCTGTTGAATTAGCAAAAGATTGGAGAACAGACAAATATTTAAGGAGATTAGAGGCTCTTATGGCTATAGGAGATAAAGAAAATAGTTATATCATTTCAGGCACTGGTGATGTTCTTGAACCAGAGGGTGATGTGATTGGAATAGGATCAGGTGGAAATTATGCATTAGCCGCAGGGAAAGTTTTAATGGATACTGATATGAATGCTGAAGAAGTTGCAAAAAAATCAATCAATGTTGCTTCTGAAATATGTGTTTTTACAAACAACAATATAAAAGTTGAAAAAATATAATGGATAAATCGAACGTAACACAACTTCATCCTAAAGATAAAGATGCTAGTAAAGAAGCTTCTTTGGGAAGCTCACTTTCACCAAGAGAAATAGTCTCTGAATTAGATCGATTTGTTGTTGGTCAAAATAAAGCCAAAAGAGCTGTTGCAGTCGCACTAAGAAATAGATGGAGAAGACAAGCTCTTGAGGGCGAAATGAAAAATGAAGTTTTACCAAAAAATATTTTAATGATTGGTCCTACGGGCGTTGGTAAGACGGAGATATCTAGAAGATTATCTAAATTAGCAGAAGCTCCTTTTGTAAAAGTAGAAGCTACAAGATTTACAGAAGTTGGATATGTTGGTAGAGACGTTGAACAAATCGTGAGAGATTTAGTCGAAATAGCTATATCAATGGAAAAAGTCAAAAAAAGAAAAGAAGTTTATACAAAGGCGCAAAAGTTAGCTGAAGAAAAAGTATTAGACGCACTTGTTGGTAAGAAAGCTAGTTTAGCAACAAGAGAAAGCTTTAGGAAAAGATTAAGAAACGGCGATCTTGATGATAATGAAATAGAAATCGCAGTAAGTGAATCTGGAGGAAATAGCACTTCTTTTGAAATTCCAGGGATGCCTGGAGCTAATGTTGGGATGATTAACATTGGAGAAATGCTAGGTAAATCTATGGGTGCAAAAGAAAAAAAGAAAAAAATGACTGTGAAAGAATCCCATGAAATTTTAATAAATGATGAATCTGATAAGCTTATTGAACAAGATAAAATTGTAAAAGCAGCAAAAATTTCAACAGAAAATAATGGAATAGTTTTTTTAGATGAGATTGATAAAATCTCAGGAAGATCAGATAGAGTGGGTGGTGATGTATCTAGAGAAGGAGTTCAAAGAGATTTATTACCTCTGATTGAAGGTACTACTGTAAATACAAAATACGGCCCAATAAAAACTGATCATATTTTATTTATTGCTTCAGGTGCTTTCCAATTAGCAAAGCCATCTGATTTATTACCTGAACTTCAAGGAAGATTGCCAATAAGAGTTGAACTTGAAGCTTTGTCTAGTGACGATTTTAAAAGAATTTTAAAAGAACCTGACTATAGCTTAATAAAACAATATGTTGCTTTACTAAAAACTGAAAATGTTGATCTTGAATTTTCAGCTGATGGAATTGATGCTATTGCTAATATTGCATCAGAAGTAAATACTTCTGTAGAAAATATAGGTGCAAGAAGATTACATACGATTATAGAAAAAATTTTAGATGAAATAAGTTTTACAGCAACTGATAGATCAGGTGAAAAAATAATTATTAATAAAGAGTATATTAATAAAAATTTAGATAGTTTAGTTAAAGATACTGATCTTTCAAAATTTATTTTATAATTTTTTTTTTAAAAAAATATAGAACGCGCCACTACCGCCATCCTCAACATTGGCATCACCTATTGAGTTTATCATTTTAAGAAGACTATTATTATTTTTTACAAATTCAGGTAAAGAATTTTTCAATATACCTAAATCAATAGACTTGTAGGGGTCTTTACTATTTTCCGAATGAAGTCCTTTTCCAGTAACAATTATTAATTTATTTACTCCATCTCTATAGGCTTTGCTTATAAGCTCTTCAATTTTTTTGTTCGCCTCGTCTAAAGAATATCCGTGAAAATCGAACGTTCTGGAATTTATTCTTTTTTTTATTTTTAAATGCTCTTCCTTATCGGATAGTTTTTCTTTATTCTGTAAAAAATTTTCCCAATCTTTTTTATCTTTATTTGAAATTTTTCTGATCAATTAAGTTAGGATATCTACTAATTGCCAATTTGGATTATTTGATCTGGTATCTCTTGAAAATACCCATGTATCATAAATTTTTTTTATTTTTTCTGGGTCACCAGATATTATTTTTTTATTCTTATCTTTAATACAAGTTATAACTTCGCTTACAAAATCTACTGTTACCTTAAGAACACTATTTGTATTTTTGTGTTCCTTTATTATTGCTGAATTTACCCCGATAAATGTAATTTCAGCAAAATGACCTCTGTCATGCCTTTGTGTAAGAGCATCATTAAATTGATCGCGTATTTTTTCACTTAAAAGTGGTTTGCTCTTTGTGAGTTTATTATCGTCATCACTAAAGTCGGTAATTATAGTTTCGTATGCTATTTTTGCTCCTTTTAAAAATTCTTTTTGGGCCTCTTCATCAAAACTCTTTTGCTTTTTGATCTTCTGTTCTGATCTCACGTTTTTTGAAACTTCTTCAAATTGCGGTGCTGTCTTACCTTCAAAACCTGTTCTTTTACCCAAAACTCCTCTTAATCTTAAGAAAATAAATCCAACAATCATTGCAAGCAAAATGATGTCGATATATTCAAAACTGTAATTCATAGTCTTAATCTAATTACTATGTTGAATAATTTCAACTAACAATTACATTAAAGACAAATGAACACAGTTCTTTTAACTATTATTTTGGTTCCTGTTATTGAGATCTATCTATTTATCAAGATTGGATCTCAAATAGGAGCATTTAATACAATTTCCCTTATATTCATTACAGCCATAATTGGTATTTTTTACGCAAGGTACGAAAGCTTAAATACTTTACGATCAGGAATAACTCAACTTATTAAAAATGAATTGCCAGCATATGAAATTATTTCTGGAGCCGCTATTGCTTTTGCGGCACTTCTTCTGATAATACCAGGTTTTGCAACTGATTTTTTAGGTTTCCTATTTATTTTTCCATTAACAAGAAAATTAATTTTTGGAAAATTTTTAAAAAAATATAAAAATGAAAGCTCCGAAAAGAAACCATTTATAGAAGGAGAGTTTGAGGATATTAAGGATGACGATGACCGAAAAATTTAAAATATTAGGTAAATACGTCAAAGACATGTCAAGTGAAACACCAGATGTAGAAACCTTTTTATTTGTGAAGGATAATATCTCTAAGTACCAATTAAGTATTGATATTACGTCAAAACCACTAAAAGATAAAGTCGTTGAAGTAATCACAACTATTAAATACCAAGACAATGATAATAATGAAAAAAAAGCTTTTTTTGAAATAATATTTGCAACAATCATAAAAGTTACAGATGAGATTAAAGATAAAAAAACTATAGAAAAAATTATATTGTGTGATGTACAAAAAGAAATCTATTCGGATATTGAAAAATCATTATTAAATTTACTTCACAATTCAGGATACCCTGGTATAAAATTTGAAAAAAAAGTTGATTTTGAAAAACTTTATAATCAAAAATTTAATTAAAATAATTTTTTTTTAAATTTGTTTTTAAATATGAAGTATGATTTTTTTTTTCATCTTCTGAAATTTTAACAATCTTTTTAAAATACAATACATTTTTGTTCGTTTCATTGTTAGATTCTTTTTCTTGAGTATTAAAATTTAGCGTAGGTTCTTTTTGATCAATTAAATTAATATAAACTTTTGCGAGCAAATCACAATCAATCAATGCAGTATGTTTTTTTCTTCTCGTATTATCAATTCTATATCTTTTACAGAGAGCATCCAAGCTTATTGATGAACCAGGAAATTTTTCTCTTGCTAAAACTAGTGTATCAATAACTTCATTTTGAATTTTACCTTTACCTAAGATTTTAAGCTCATTGTTCAAATGCGATAAATCAAATTCTGCGTTATGAATTATTAACCTTTTATCTTTTATAAATTCTAAAAATTCATCTGATAGCTCATTAAACTTTTTTTTATCAGCTAAAAATTGGTCTGAATAACCGTGAACTTCAAAAGCTTTTTCAGAAACTTTTCGTTCAGGGTTTAAATAACAATGAAATTTTTTATGGGTCGGTATTAAATTATCTAATTCTATGCACCCTATCTCTACAATCCTATGACCATCTTTTACCGAGATCCCGGTTGTTTCAGTATCTAGGACTATTTCTTTCATTGTAAAATCTCTTGTAAAATATGTTTAACATATTTTTTTACAGTTTTTGGATTAAAATTATTCCTCACAATGTATTGAGATTTTTTTTTCTTATAATCGAGTGGAAGTTGAATTTTTTTAAATTTTTCAATAATTTTTTTATTAAAATTTTTTCTTTTTTTTAACCTTTTTAAAACTTCTGATTTTTTTGCATCAACAAAAACTAAAACATCATTTTTTTTGTTAATTCTGTTTTCTAGGAAAAGTGGTATATCTAAAATTAATATTTCTTGATTTTTGTTTTTCTTTAAAAATTTTCCTAATTTTCTTCTAATTTCTACATGAATTATAGAAACAATTTTATCTAAATTCATTTTATTGGAGATAATTGCTTTAGTGACGTCTTTTTTATCTACAGGGAATGAAGCGAAAAATTTTGGAAGTTTTTTTTTAAGCTTTTTAAAAACCTTTTTATCTTTTTTGTAAATTTTTGCTACCTCTGCGTCTGCATCAAATATTGGATAACCAAAACTTTTAGCAACAAAACTTTTCCCTGAACCGATATCACCAAGAACTCCAATTTTAATCATTGATCTAAAAATTCAATAAGTTTGTTATTAACTTCAGGTGTAATATCGTGCCAGATTTTAAATGCCAAATAAGCCTGATAAATAAACATCATCTTTCCATTTTCTGTAAAACCCCCATATTTCTTAGCAGATTTTAAGAAATCTGTTTCACTTGGATTGTAAATTACATCATAAAAGAACCTATTTTTCGCTAGTTTTTCAAAATTAATATCTATTCGATCTTTATTATCAAGTCCTAAACTTGTGGCATTTATTATCATGTCGAAATCCGTAGTTTTTCCCCAATCTATAATATCTAAATCATCAAATGTTTTTTTTAAATTTTCAGCTTTACTTTTTGTTCTATTGCTAACTAAAATTTTTGAAACTTTCATATTTTTTAATCCAAGTATAATAGAAGGGACTACACCGCCAGCTCCCAATATTAAAATTTTTTTTCCTGTAATGTTAAATTTGGCGCTCTTTATACCAAGTTGAAATCCTTCTATATCAGTGTTTTCTCCAATAATTTTATTGTCTTTTAGATATATAGTATTAACTGATTGTGTTAGTTTTGCATCAGGGCTTAATTTATCTATATAAGGAATTACTTTATTTTTAAATGGCACTGTAACATTAGCACCATAAATTTTTTTCTTTCTAATATCTGTTATAAGGTCCTTAATTTGCTCTTCCTCTAATTTTTTCTTTTCATATATAGCTTTTAAATTAGATTTTTTTATCCAATAATTATGCAACCTCGGTGACAATGAGTGGTCTATAGGATTTCCTATTACAAAATAATTTTTCATGTCTTTAACAGATATTCCTTAATCTTTTTTATTGGTAGACCCATAATGGTGTCCTTGTCGCCCTCAATTTTTGAAAATAGGCTCCTACCCTCTCCTTCTATCTGATAAACATTATACGCATAAAGGTTTTCATCGCTAATTTTATTAAGATAGTTTTTTAATTCCTGTTCTGTCATGTTTTTCATTGTCAATGCTGCTTTATCAGTATAATTCCAAATCATTGCTCCATTTTTGGAAATACAAACCGAACTTATTAAATAATGTTTTTTTCCATTAAGTTTTTTTAATATGTTAAGCGCTTCTTCCCTGCTTTCTGGTTTTGATATTAGTTCTTTATTCAAATCAATAACACTATCAGCTCCCAACACAAGTTTATCATAATTCCTTTGACTAATTTTATTTGCCTTAAGTTCTGCTAAATTTTTAGAAATAATTTCAGGTGTAGCATTTTTTGATAATAAACTTTTTTTAATATCATCCTCGTTAACATTAGACGGTTCTACTTCCGATAAAATTTGATTTTGATCTAAGATTTCTTTTCTTATTTTACTTTTTGATGCAAGGATTATATTAACCATTTTTTTTAAATATTTCGTAAATTTTAATAATTGATGCTGCTGTTTCCTCTACTGATTTTCTTGTTACATCTATGGTTGGCCATTTATATTTTTTAAAAGTGTTCTTTGCATTATCAACTTCTTTTTTTATCTCATTCAAATCAGTATATAACTTATTTTCAGTCTCTTTTAATGAATTCATTCTATTCTTTCTAATGTCAACCAGTCTTCCTGGTTCGGTATTCAATCCGATCACACAAGATATTTTCGGGCTCTCTTTTAAAATTTTAGGAATTGAATTTTCATTTACAAGAGGAATATTAGAAGTTTTAAAACCTTTGTTTGCAAGATATATTGATGTCGGTGTTTTGCTGGTTCTGCTTACTCCTAATAAGATTATATCAGATTTATCAATTTCTCCTATTAAATTACCATCATCATGATTCATTGTGAATTGGATTGCTTCTATTCTTTTATAATATTCTTCATTTAAAGCATGCTGGCCGCTCGGAAGATGTGATGCCTTCTGGTTTAAAAGTTTTGAAAAACTTAATATCAGATCTCCTAACACTCCAAAACAAGGAATTTTTTTATCGTTGCTTGTGTTAGCGAGATACTTTGCAAGGTTGTTATCAACGATTGTATATAATATTACAGAATTTTCTTTGTCTTCGGCCTCTGATAATATTTTTAGTATTTGATTTTCTGTTCTAGTAAAAGAGTATGAATGAACTTTATAATTTGTATTCTTAAATTGTGCTTTGATTGCCAAGAATATCCTATCTAAAGTTTCTCCAGTTGAATCAGAAATTAAATATATTTGATAAGTATTGTTCATGTATAAATTGTTAATAAAATTGTATTATTTAAAACATATTAGTATTTTTTAATATTCATAATTTTTCATTGTAAAATAAGAGTTTTGTTAACAACTTTAAACATGTTTATATTTTTTTATATATTTTAATAGATGTGAATAAAGCTTCAATTTGCTCTATATATTTAATAATTTAAACTATTATTTGTTAATAACTAGTTGATAAGATAATGATAAAATTTAATTACCACTATTCACATAACATACTACTAATACTATTTAAATATTAACAAACAATATGACACCAATAGAAGAAGTAATTATTAACAGAAAAACAAATACAAAACCTATCTGGGTAATGAGACAAGCGGGTAGATATTTACCTGAATTTCGTGAGATAAGAAAAAACAATACAGACTTTATAAAGCTATGCCTTAATCCAAGTTTGTCCACCGAAATAACAATTCAACCTTTAAAAAGATTTGATTTAGATGCAGCAATAATTTTTTCAGATATATTAATGTTACCTTATGGTCTAAACCAAAAAGTAGAATTTAAGAAAGGTATTGGCCCAATATTAGGAACTTTAGATTTAAACAGTATTTCTAAATTAGAAGAAATTGATTTTGTTAGCAAAATGAAACCAGTTTATGATTTAATTAATTTAGTTAAAAACCACGACCTTACAAAAGATAAAAGCACAATAGGATTCGTTGGTGCTCCATGGACACTCTTGGTTTACATGATAAATCAAAAATCTCCAAAAGATGGTCTTAAAAATAATTTTTTTAAAAATGATTATTTGATAAAAAAAACTTTATCAATTATTCAAATTTTTTTAAAAGTACATATTAAGAATCAAATTAAGAGCGGTGCACATATTATACAAATTTTTGATAGTTGGGCTGGATTACTAGATGAGAAAGATTATGCAAACTACATCTATACTCCTACAGCTGATCTTGTTGAGTACATAAAATCTTTTAATATTCCAGTGATTTGTTTTCCAAAAGGAATTAAAAAATACAAAGAATATTGTGATATAGTAAGACCAAACACCATATGCATTGATTATGAAGTTGATCCCAAAAAAATTATACAAGATATAAAAATCCCAGTTCAAGGAGGAATGGATCCAAAAATTTTATTAACAGATCAAGAAAATTTAAAAAAACAGGCTACGAAATACTTAGATATATTTAAAGATCACCCTTATATATTTAATTTAGGACATGGAATTTTACCCGAGACAGATCCAAAAATGATGGATTATCTTGTGAAAATAGTAAAAGATTATTAAATGGAAAATAACAAAAACCATCCACAAGTTAAATTTGGTAAGACTGGTGTTTTAATTGTTAATCTAGGAACACCAGACTCAACAAAATGGTTAGATATAAGAAAATATTTAAAAGAATTTTTATCTGATAGAAGGGTTATAGAAATAAATCGATTTTTGTGGCAAATAATTTTAAACGTTTTTATTTTAAACTTAAGACCCTCTAAAACCGCCAAAGCTTATAAAGAAATTTGGATGAACGAAATTGATAAATCTCCTCTCCTTTATTACACAGAGCTTCAGGCAAAAAAACTTAGTGAAAAAATGGATAATGAAAAAACTATTGTTGATTTTGCAATGAGATATGGGAATCCAAGCATAAGAAGCAAGCTAAATTTTTTGAAAGACAAAGGCTGTGAAAATATTATTATTTTACCATTGTATCCACAATACGCTGCTGCGACCACAGCAACAGTGTGTGATGAGGTTTATAGATCTTTTATGAAAATGAGATGGCAGCCTAGCTTACAAATTATTCCTCATTATGAAAGTGAACCACTTTACGTAGATGCTCTAGTTAAAAGTATTAAAAAAAAAATCTCAGAAATTAGTTGGAAACCAGATTTAATTTTAGCTTCTTATCATGGCATTCCTCAAGAATATTTCGATAAAGGCGATCCATACCAATGTTATTGTCAGAAAACAACACGTCTAATGAATGAGAAATTCCAAGACATTTTAATACAGACCACCTTTCAGTCTCGGTTTGGGCCAAGCAAATGGTTAACACCATACACAGACAAGATTCTTGAAAAGCTTCCGGGAGAGGGGAAAAAAAATGTTTTGATGATTTGTCCTGGTTTTGCATCCGATTGTGTAGAAACGCTTGAAGAAATTAATATACAAGGGAGAGAAACATTTATGAGTAACGGAGGAGAACATTTTGAATTTGTACCATGTCTTAATGATAACTCTGACCACATTCTCTTGTTTGAAAATTTAATTAGAAAATATTTAATTTAAGAGAAATACCAATGGAGACTATAATAATTTATTCAAGTACAGACGGACACACAAAAATTATCTGTGAAAAAATTAAGAGTAATTTTGGAAATGTGAATGATATAGCATTAGTTTCGTTAAGAGAGTCAATAAATTTAGATCTTTCAAAGTTTAATCATATAATAATTGGTGCAAGTATAAGATATGGGAAACATTCAAACGATCTTTATAGATTTATTAAGTTTAACAAAAAAACACTTGAACAAAAAAAAACTGCTTTTTTCTCAGTAAATGTAGTTGCTAGAAAGAGTGAAAAAAATAACCCAGAAACAAATCCATATCTTAAAAAATTTTTAAAAATTTCAAATTGGAAACCTGATAAAGTTGCTGTATTTGCAGGTAAGGTTGATTATCCTAATTACAATTTTTTTGACAAATATATAATTAAGTTGATAATGTTTATTACTAAAGGGCCCACTGATACTTCACAATCATATGAATTTACGGATTGGTCCAAAGTTGATAGTTTTGCAAGAGATATTAGGTCAAATCTATAAAAACATTAAAAAACCTTTGTTTTTCAATATTTTTAATATTTTAGGAACACTCTTGTAAAAGTTGCAATAGTATATATATTAGGAATATTATTAAGCTCTTAATAATTCAATCATGAACATCCAAGAACTAAAACTTAAATCATCTGAACAATTAATCACCCAAGCAGAAGAGCTTGGTATAGAAAATGCCAGCACGCTTCGAAAGCAAGAAATCTTATTTGCAATTTTAAAAAAAGTTGCGGAAAAAGAGGAAATTACAGGCGCTGGCGTTTTACAATTACTTCAGGATGGCTTTGGTTTTTTAAGGGCAATGGAGTCAAATTATCTTCCGGGTCCTGACGATATTTATGTGAGCCCAAGTCAAATAAGAAAATTCGGTTTAAGAACTGGTGACACAGTTGAAGGACCAGTTAGAGCACCAAAAGAGGGTGAGAGATATTTTGCATTACTACAAGTCAGTAAAATTAACTTTGAAGAACCTGATAAATCAAGGCACAAAATAGCTTTTGATAACTTAACACCACTTTATCCTGACAAACAACTTGTAATGGAGGTTGAAATTGCTAAGCCTGAAAAAAAACAGGATTTAACACCAAGGCTAATAGATTTGGTTAGTCCAATTGGAAAAGGACAAAGATCAATTATTATTTCTCCACCAAAAGCTGGAAAAACAATGATTTTACAAAGTATTGCTAATTCAATAGCTAAAAATTATCCGGAATGCTACTTGATGGTATTACTAATCGACGAGAGACCTGAGGAAGTAACGGATATGCAAAGAACAGTAAAAGGAGAAGTTATAAGTTCAACTTTTGATGAGCCTGCTCAACGTCATGTTGCAGTAGCTGAAATGGTTATCGAAAAAGCAAAAAGATTAACAGAACACAAAAAAGATGTCGTAATCCTTTTAGACTCAATCACAAGATTAGGAAGGGCTTATAATGCTGTTATACCGAGCTCAGGTAAAGTACTAACAGGTGGTGTCGACGCTAATGCCCTTCAACGTCCAAAAAGATTTTTTGGTGCTGCTAGGAATATTGAAGAAGGTGGGTCGTTGACTATAATTTCTACTGCATTGATTGATACTGGTAGTAGAATGGATGAAGTAATATTTGAAGAATTTAAAGGAACCGGTAACAGCGAAACTGTATTAGATAGAAAGATTGCTGATAAGAGAATATATCCAGCAATTGATATAACTAAGTCAGGCACAAGAAGAGAAGAACTCTTATTTGATAAAAATGATTTACAAAAAATGAATGTCTTAAGAAGAATAATTGCTCCGATGGGTACAATGGATGCGATTGAATTTATCAATTCAAAACTTAAAGATACTAAAAATAATGCTGAATTTTTTAATTCTATGAATAAGCCAGCATAAAATCTAATGTCTTTGCTTAGCAATGATCAAAAAAATTTGATTGATAAAGCTTTGCAACTCCATAAAGAGGGTAAATTACAAGAAGCCATCAGATCTTATTCAGAATTATTAGATAAAGATAAAAATAATTCTCAACTGTTATTTCTTTTAGGGACTGCTCTCATACAAACAAAAGATTTTAAAAAAGGCATTGATTATTTAAAAAAATGCTTGTCTTTAAAATCAAATAATGCCTCAGCTTATAGTAATTTGGGCAATGCCTATAAGGAACTTCTTCAATACGAAGAAGCATTAAAAAATTATGATGAAGCTATTAAGATAAACCCTAATTTTGCAGATGCATTCAGTAATCGCGGAATTATTTTACAGGAAATGAGACGTTTTGATGAGGCTCTTAAAAGTTACAATAGAGCGTTAGAGATTAAACCCGATCATTTTTTTGCTCATAACAATAAAGGCATTACTTTAAAAGATTTAAATCGATATGGTGAAGCATTGGAAAGCTACGATAAAGCCATCGAAATTAATCCCTCATTTATTGAACCATATAATAATAAAGGCAATATTTTAAAAGATTTAAAGCAATACGATAAAGCATTAGAAAACTTTCAAAAGATAATGAATTTAAATCCAGAATATAATTACAATTTAGGAAAAGTATTGCACACAAGTATGTTTTTGAGTGAATGGAAAAATTTTGATATTCTTAATAAAAAAATAGATGATGCTATTAAAAAAGGATTGTGTGCTATAGAGCCTTTCTCATTCCTTGGAATATCAGATGATCCAGATCTAGAAAAAACAGTTTCTGAAATCTTTATAAAAAATAAGTTCCAAAATAATATTGAGATGAATAATTTAGCTCAAAATTATGATCATAAAAAACTAAGAATTGGATATATGTCTGGAGACTTTTATGATCATCCAGTCCTTCATTTAATGATGGATGTTTTTAAAAATCATGACAAGTCTAAATTCGATATTTTTGGATTTTCATTTGGACCAAATAAAGAAGACAAATGGAGGGCTGAGGTTAAAAATTATTTTTTTTATTTTGAAAATATTAATAATTTATCAGATCTAGAGGTAGCAAATTTAATTAAAAAACATGAAATTGATATAGTAATTGATTTGTCAGGATTGACAGGAAATTCAAGAATTGGCATTTTTTCCTATCAGGCAGCACCAATACAAATTAATTATTTAGGTTTTCCAGGTACAATGGGAGCAAAATTTATTAATTACATTATAGCGGATGAGGTCGTCCTACCAAAAGAAAATCAAAAGTATTTTTCTGAAAAAGTAATATATTTACCACATTGTTATCAAGCTAATATGAGTCAAAGAGAAGTCTCATCAAAGAAATTTGAGAAAAAAGATTTTGGATTACCGCACGATGGGTTTGTTTTTTGTAGCTTTAATAATAATTATAAAATTACACCATATATTTTTGACAGTTGGATGACGATTCTTAAAGAAGTAAAAAATAGTGTTTTGTGGGTTTTGAAATCAAATGAAGGAGCAATTCAAAACTTAAAGGAAGTTGCAAAGAAAAGAGGAGTTGATGAAAATAGAATAATATTTGCATCCTTCATGTCTAACGACGAACATTTAAAACGAATAACATTAGCTGATTTATTTTTAGATTCATTCCCATATAATGCACACACGACTGCAAGCGATGCAGTGAGAATGGGGATACCAATAATTACTTTAACCGGAAAATCGTTTTCATCTCGAGTTGGAGCAAGTATTTTAAAAACTATTAATATGGAAAAGTTAATTACCTATAATAAAAATGATTACGAAGAATTAGCAATCGAGTTAGCAAAAAAACCAGAAAAATTAATGGATTATAAAAACCAATTAAGAGAAGCTGTAGAAAAATCCCCTTTATTTGATAGTGTATCGCATACAAGAAATTTGGAAAATCTTTATTTGAAACTTATAAAGAATTAAGATGACTATATATGCATTATCTTCAGGACCAGGTACTTCAGGTGTCGCAATCATAAGAATTTCAGGAAATGAAGCTTTAAATGTTATAAAACTGCTGACTGGTAAGGAAATTCCAACCCCAAGAGTGGCTACCCTTCGGAAAATAAACAACATCAACACTTCTGAACTAATTGATGAAGGGATAATATTGTGCTTTCCTGGCCCAGAGAGCTACACAGGAGAGGATATGGCCGAAATTCATGTCCACGGAGGTAAGTCAGTAATTTTGGCAGTTCAAAATGAGATATCTAAAATTAAAAATTGTCGATTAGCTGAGCCAGGCGAGTTTACAAAGCTAGCTTTTCAAAATGGAAAGATAAATCTATTAAAAGCAGAAAGCATTGCCGATTTAATTTCAGCCGAGACTGAAATACAAAGATTACAAGCTGTTAAAATAATGAATGGAAAGTCTTCTGATAAATTTAATGAGCTTAGAGAAAAACTGTTGAAACTTTTATCATTTGTCGAAGCCAAAATAGATTTTCCCGATGAGGATTTACCAGAAGATAATTTAAAAAAAATTCAAAAAGACTCATCGGATGTATTAAATGAAATTAATAAAATTTTAAATGATCAAAAAGTTGGAGAAATAATTCGGGAGGGTTTTAAAATTGCAATAGTAGGTCCCACAAATGCTGGTAAATCAAGTTTACTAAATAATTTATCAAATAGAGAAGTTGCCATAGTTTCAGAGATAGCAGGTACTACTAGAGATGTTGTGGAAACGCATTTAAATATAGATGGATATCCTGTTATTATTTCAGATACGGCAGGTATAAGAGATTCGAAAGATGAAATAGAAAAAAAAGGAATTAAATTGTCTCTTAATAAAGCAGAAAATGCTGACCTGAAACTAGTGGTAGTTGATGCTAAAAGTATTGATTTAAGCGTTTTTTTGAATGATTTTTTAAAAAATGATGCCATATTAGTTGTAAATAAATCTGATCTTTTGCAGGAAAAATTAAACCCAGAAATTGAAAAGTTAAACCATGTTTTAATTTCTTTAAAAGACAATTCGAACATTGATAAGTTGATAGAAAAAATAAAAGAAAACTTAAAAAATAAATTTATATCTGAGGAGAATATATTAATAACTAGGGAAAGGCATAGACAGCATTTGATACAGTGTGTCGATCATTTAAATAATTTTGCAGACAAGAATGATAAAAATGATTTTGATAAGGCTGCTGAGGATTTACGACTTGCTACGAGACAATTAGGCATGATTGTTGGAAAAGTTGATGTAGAGGAGATATTAGGTAGTATTTTCAAGGATTTTTGTATTGGAAAATAATTAATAATTTCTTGGATTTTTAGCTCTATTTTTTAGATTTTCTTTGATAAATAAGGCTTATTTAAGCAACAAAACTCAAATCTTGTAAAAATTGTAATCGAATATAAATTTATTTCATGAAAAAAGATTTATTTTTTGATGTAGTAGTAATAGGTGGAGGTCACGCAGGCTGTGAAGCAGCAGCAGCATCCGCGCGACTTGGAATTAACACTGCCCTATTCACTCACAATAAAAATACAATAGGAGAAATGTCATGTAATCCTGCTATTGGTGGTTTAGGAAAAGGTCATCTGGTAAGAGAAATTGATGCTTTAGATGGGCTTATGGGCGAGGTTGCTGATAAGTCTGGAATACAGTTTAGACTGTTGAATAGAAGTAGAGGTCCGGCTGTAAGAGGACCAAGATCCCAATCTGACAGATCATTATATCGTAAATTTATGCAAGAAAAACTTGTAAACTACTGTAATTTAAGCATTTTTTCTGATCCTGTAATTAAATTTATTTTTAAGAATAATGAAATAAGTGGATTTCTAACATCAAATGGTAATAAAATAAGTTGTAACAAGTTAATACTTACAACCGGCACATTTTTAAACGGTTTGATACATATTGGTGATGAAAGAACTCCTGCTGGGCGATTTAATGAAAAGCCCAGTACTGGTTTAAGTGAACAGTTAAAAATATATAATTTTAAAATAGGTAGACTAAAAACTGGGACTCCACCAAGATTAGATTCTAGAACAATTAATTTTGAAAAGTTGGAAAAACAATTTGCAGATGATGATCCTTATTTTTTTTCTTTCTTAACAAAAAAAAATCTCAACAAACAAGTATCGTGCTCTATGACCTATACCAATGAAAAGGTTCATAAGATTATAAAAAAGAATTTATCTAAAAGTGCAATGTACTCAGGTAGCATTCAAGGTGTTGGTCCAAGATATTGTCCTTCAATAGAAGATAAGATAGTAAAATTTGCCGATAAGGGTAGACACCAGATATTTTTAGAGCCAGAAGGCCTTAATGATCATACAATTTACCCGAATGGTATATCAACTTCTCTACCTGAGGTTGTTCAATATGAAATACTCAATAATATCAGCGGTTTAGAGAATGTTAAAGTGATACGTCCTGGATATGCTATAGAATACGACTATATTGATCCTAGAGAGCTCTTTTTAACATTAGAGACAAAGAAAATAAAAAATTTATACCTTGCGGGTCAAATAAATGGAACTACAGGGTATGAAGAAGCTGCAGCTCAAGGTCTTATCGCTGGGATTAATGCCGCTCTTTCACTAAAAAAAATGGAGCCTTTTATTCTAGACAGATCAGATGCATATATTGGAGTAATGATTGATGATTTAGTAACTAAAGGTGTCGCTGAGCCCTATAGAATGTTTACATCCAGAGCTGAATATAGATTAAGCCTCAGATCAGATAATGCTGACCTTAGGCTAACCCGTAAAGGAATTAATATAGGTTTAATTTTTAATAACAGAAAAGAGATATTTGAGAATAAATTTGAAAAATTGAGTAAAATATCATTGCAGATGTCTAATTTATATATTTCACCCTCTAAAGCCGAGAAATTTGGAATTAAAATAGCTAAAGATGGTGTATTTCGATCAGCTGAGGAAATTTTAACTCAAAAGTCAGTTAATATGAGCAAAATTAGAGATATATGGCCTGAAATTCTAGATCATGGTACTGATATTGATCAGCAAATTGAGATTAATTCACATTATAGAGGTTATTTGAAAAAACAAAAGGCTGACATCATAGCTTTTAAAAGGGACGAGAATTTAATAATCCCCGATAATATTAATTATGATCAATTTTCTGGTCTCTCTAATGAAGTTAAGGCGAAATTTAAGGAAATAAAGCCTAAAACTATGGGTCAAGCTCTTAGAATAGACGGAATTACGCCTGCCGCTGTATATATTTTGTTGTCACATGTAAAAAGAAAGTCTATTAAGCATATAGCTTAATGGATAATATAATTTATAATTCTTACTCTAAAATTTCATATTTGAATGTTTCACGTGAAACTTGTAATGAGCTTGAAAGCTTAATCTCAATGATACAAGAAAAAAACAGAGAAATTAACATAATGAGTAAACAAATTTATGAAAAAAACATTATTAGAGAGAGACATATTATAGATTGTGCGCAAATTATTGATATTGTTGATTTAAATTGTAATACAACCTGTGATTTAGGTACAGGAGGGGGGATGCCTGGATTAATTGTGGCTATAGTAATGAAAAGCATGAAAAATAAGATGAGAATTAATTTATATGAAAAAAGCTATCATAAGTGCAATTTTCTTAGAGAAGTTTCAAAAAAACTGACATTGAACACAGAAATAATTCAAAAAGATATTTTTACAATTAAAAATATTGAAACAGGAACAATAATGTCAAGAGCTTTTAAACCGATGCCAGTGGTTCTTAATCTCGTAAATGAAAACTTTAGGAAATATAAAAACATTATTTTTTTTATGGGCAAAAATGGTAGGAAAATTTTAAATGATACTCTTAAAGAATGGGACTTAGACTATGAAGAAAAAAAAAGTTTAACAAGTGATAAGTCATTCATCTTAAATATAAAAAAAATTAAAAAAAAAATTTCATGAAGATAATTTCAATTATTAATCAGAAGGGCGGAGTAGGGAAAACAACAACAGTTATTAACTTAGCATCTGCATTGTCTCAACAAAATAAAAAAATATTAGTTATCGATCTTGATCCTCAGGGAAATGCTACAACAGGCTTAGGTTTATCAAATACCGATCAATCTGACCAAACTATTTATGGAATTCTTAATGGCACAATGTCAATTTCAAATGTAATAAAGAAAACAAAATTTCAAAATCTAGATTTAATTACTTCAAATGTAGATTTATCGGGATTAGAAGTTGAGACTGCTGGTGATAATGATAGGGCTTTCATTTTGAAGAGCAAATTGACCGCATTTTTGAATGATTCTGGAGCAGTATACGATTATATTTTAATAGATTGTCCACCATCTTTGAGCCTACTTACTGTAATGGCTCTCGTATCGTCGAACTCGTTATTAGTGCCTCTTCAGACAGAATTTTTTGCTCTTGAGGGTTTAACTCAGCTAATGAAAACTATTGATCGTATTAAAGTAAATTTAAATCCAAAATTAGCAATACAAGGGATACTTTTAACAATGTATGACAGAAGAAACAAACTATCGACCCAGGTAGAGCATGAGGCTAGAGATTATTTTAAAGATAAAGTTTATCAAACTGTAATACCTCGTAATGTAAGATTGTCGGAAGCTCCGTCACATGGAGTACCGGTTTTAATCTATGATAAAAACTGTCCAGGCAGTAAATCTTATTATAATTTTACTGAAGAGTTTATAGTGCAAGAAAATAAAATTGGGAGCGCAGCCTAATGAATTCAAAAATTAAAAAGGGCTTAGGTAGAGGCTTATCTTCATTAATAGGCGAGACAAAAGTTGAGTCCAAAACTAATAAATTATCATTAAGCGATATTATTCCTAATAAGTTCCAGCCACGAAAAAATTTTGAGGAGGAAAATTTGAATGAGTTAACAAATTCAATTAAAGAACGGGGTGTTATTCAACCAATTATAGTTAGAAAATCAAACTCTGAAGATACCAAATTTGAAATTATCGCAGGTGAAAGAAGATGGTTAGCTGCTAGAAAAGCTGGTTTACATGATATCCCTGTTGTTGTAACTGAGGCCGATGATCTTAAATCGTTGGAGTTTGCGATAGTTGAAAATGTACAAAGACATGATTTGAATCCATTAGAGGAGGCTCAAGGTTACAAAAGATTGATTGATGAATTTGCTTATGATCAAGAGAAAGTTTCTAGATTTATAGGAAAAAGCAGAAGTTATATTACTAATTCATTAAGGCTACTTAACTTACCAATTGATGTTTTAAAAATGGTAGAAGAAAAAAAAATTACAGCTGGTCACGCAAAAATATTGGTTGGTATGGAAAATGCTTCTTTTATTGCTAATAAAATTATTGAAAAAAAACTATCAGTTAGACAAACAGAAACCTTCGTTAAAATCTTTAAATCAAAAAATAAGGTTATTTCCAGAACCACAAATGACCCAAATATTAAAAATCTTGAGATGTCTGTACGCGATAAAATAGGTTTAAATGTACTGATTAAGAATAAAAAAAACAATAAAGGTACAATTTCTTTTTACTACCATGATTTAGAACAACTTAATAAAATTATAGATATTATTAAATCTCATTATTGATTTAAGCTATATTTTCAAAAATAAAATTTAATACTATTATAGATGAAATAGCAGGATACTTCTTTACCTCAAATTCAATTTTATTAGTTTTAATGATTAAATCCTGAATTTTATCTAGATCCCATTTCTGAACTTGTTCTTTTACTATTTCTCTATCTTTCCAAAAAATTGGTGGCTTAATTGAAGATAAAGTTGTTTCTAAACTTTTGTTTTTTATTTCTTCAGATTTAATTTTTAAAAGTCTTTTTAATTTCGATAAATAAGTTTTTAAAATTAAAATGTTATCATCTGTGTTAAAATTATTTTCATTAATTATATTAATAGTTTTTGATTTGTTTTTTGCTAAAGAATTATCAACTAATTCAGAAATATTATAATTTTCTGCTAAGTTTGTTAATTTGAAAATTTCGTCAACGCTGATATTTTTTCTATTTTTTAGAAGACTTTCAATTTTTATTAATTCATTTTTTAAATTGTTTCTATCTCCTCTTGATCTTTCAATTATCAAGTTAATATTCTGTTGTGATAATTTAATTTTCTTATCTAGCAAAAAATTTCGAGCTACAATATTTAAACTTTGAATATTATCTTCATAAAAAGCTACACATATAGCACTTTTATTTTTTTCAAAAAAAATTCTTAATTTTGATTTTTTTTCCAATATGTCAGCCATTACAATTAGAGTTATACCTTCCAGATTATCTTCCAACATTTCATTAACTATTTTCAAAATTTTGTCTGTTGCTCTCTGAATAATAATTAATTTCTTATCATCAAATAGTGACTTATTTCGAATATTTTCAATAAAGCTATCTATACTATTCAGAATTTCATTTTCTTCGTATTTGAAAATATTATTTGGTAAAATTGGTTTTAAAACATTGTTAAGAGTTTCTTCAATAAGCCCTTTATTTTTACCATATAATAAGAAAAATTTTGTTTGATCTAGTTTTTTCTTTTTTAATTCAAAAAATTTAACAATCATCTAAAGGTTTAAAAAAATATTTAGATCTTCAATAATTTTATTAACTAAATTATCTTTAACATCATCCTGATACGTTGATAAGTCATATTTATTAGCAATGTTATTATAATCAAAGGTCTCATTAAAAGTTCTCTTCTTAATTTCTTTTCCATTTTCTATGATGATCACTTCAACATTTAATAAACTTTTAAATGTTGCTGGCTGACCTTTGGCGTCCTTAGAAGTTGTAATAATATTTATTTCACTTTCTACAATTATTTCGTTATTTATACTAATCTTTTTGTCTTCTTTGATTTCAGTGGATGAAAGTATTTTTCGATTTATTTGTTTGTCACCGATAAGTGTTATTTTCTTAAAAAGAATTTCATCTTTTTTCACGTATAGTGGTTGATAACCACAAGCAGTAACCAAAAAAAATACTATAAAAATTTTTTTCATTATAAAGCAATAATATTAATCAGTCTTTCTTTAACATATATAGTCTTATTTATTTTTTTATTATCGATATATTTACGAAACAAGTCCATTTTTTTTATTTTTTCAAGAATTTGAGACTCTGCATCATTTTTATTGATTAAAATTACACCTCTTTTTTTTCCATTTATCTGAATTACTATCTCTTTTTCTTTTGTTTCAAGTAATTCTTTCTTTACATTTGGCCAAAATAACTTTCCTTTCTGATTTATTTTTTTGTAACACTCATTTGTAATGTGTGGGATGACTGGCATCATTATTAATAAAATTTTTTCAAAATTTTCCTTAAGATTTTTTTTATTATTTGTTATTTTTATATAAAAACTATAAATGTCATGAAACACAGCTATAATTACATTGTATCTAAATTTTTCTAATGCAATATTTATTTTTTCAATTGATTGATTTGTAAAAATATCAATATCCTTATCTGCTTCTTCTAGATCATTATTTTTTGTAATACTTAATATATTTTCACTCATTATCCAAAATTTTTGAATAAATTTATATGCAGCAGACATACCACTATCTGACCATTGAATATCTTTTTCAGGAGGGCTGTCAGATAATATGAACAATCTTACAGCGTCTGCTCCAAATTCTTTAATCATTTTTTCAGGATCGATAGTGTTTTTTTTTGATTTAGACATGGATTCTGATGGTCCAACTAAAACTTTTTTGGACTTATTATTTTTTATAAAAAAATTAAGACCATCTTCAGTAGATACCTCCTCAGGATTTAGCCAATTATTCGTCTGATCCTTAAAGGTTTTGTGACATACCATACCTTGAGTAAATAAACCTTGAAATGGCTCTTTTATTTCAAAATCTTTATTATATAAATTTATAGCTCTTGAAAAAAATCTTGAATACAAAAGATGTAAGATAGCATGCTCAACGCCACCTATATACTGGTCTACAGGCATCCAGTATTTTATTTCTTCTTTATCGAATGGATCTTTGTCATTCTGAGATGAACAAAATCTTAAGAAATACCAAGACGAATCTACAAAAGTATCTAAAGTATCAGTTTCTCTAGTACACTTTACCCCTTTAATTGTTATGTTTTTCCATTCATCTGCCAAATCTAGTGGATTGCCCTTTGTTTCTAGATTAATATTCTCAGGCAAAAGAACTGGAAGATCTTCCTCGGGGATTTTACAAATATTGTTATTTTCATCATAAGCAATTGGAATAGGGCAACCCCAATATCTTTGTCTTGAAATACCCCAATCTTTCAATCTAAAATTCGTCTTTTGTTTACCGATTTTTTTTTTATTTAAAATTTCAATTGTTTTTAGAACAGACTGTTCTGGTGCGGTTAGACCGTTCAAAAATTCTGAGTTAATGACAATTCCTGGTCCGCTATAGGCCTCATCATTGACTTTAAATTTGTCACTTTCATCTTTAGGTTTGACTACTGTCTTAATTTCTAAATCATATTTTTTTGCAAAATCAAAATCTCTTTGATCATGAGCTGGGCATCCAAAAACAGCACCGAATCCATAATCCATGAGAACAAAGTTTGCAAAATAAACTGGAACTTTTTTATTATTGTCTAAGGGATTAATCGCTATAAGATCTGTTTTAAAACCAATCTTTTCTGCTTGAGCGATAGATTCCTCCGTAGTTCCTGTCTTGGAACATTCTTCCTTAAATTTCTTGAATTCACTATCTTTTTCGTAAAATTTGGAAACAGGATGATCAACAGAAAGTGCTAAAAATGAAAAACCAAATAATGTATCTGGTCTAGTTGTGTAGCATTTTATTGTATTAATTTCATTTTGACCTTCAATTTTAAAATCTATCTCACATCCAAAAGATTTACCAATCCAATTTTTTTGCATTGTTTTGACTTTATCTGGCCATTGATCTAGATTATTTAGGTCATCTCCTAATTCTTCCGCAAATTTTGAAATATTAAAAAACCATTGATTTAATTTTTTTCTTTCAACTAAGGCCCCTGATCTCCAACCTTTTCCATTAATAACCTGTTCATTTGCAAGAACAGTTTTATCTACTGGGTCCCAATTTACATAACTTTCTTTTCTATAAACTAATCCTTTATCATAAAGCTGGAGAAAAATTTTTTGTTGGTGCTTATAGTATTCGGGCGTACATGTGGAAATTTCTCTTTCCCAATCTATAGATAAACCAAGTTTTTTTAGTTGGTTTTTCATTACCTGGATATTTTTTTCTGTCCACTCTTTAGGATTTAAATTATTTTGTCTTGCTGCATTTTCTGCTGGCATACCAAATGAGTCCCATCCCATGGGATGTAAAACATTAAATCCTGATAGGTTTTTGTAACGAGCTAAGACATCTCCAATTGTGTAATTTCTAACGTGACCCATATGAATTTTTCCAGACGGATATGGGAACATTTCCAAACAGTAAAATTTTTTTTTGTTTTGGTTAATCGTTGCGGAAAAAGATTTATTTTTTTCCCAAAAATTCTGCCAGTTTTCCTCAACAATTTTAAAGTTGTATCTACTCAAGTTTATTAGTCCGGATCAGGAGTAATTTTATAATCACTCTCTTCTGCTCTTTTTTTTCTAGTTTGATTCTTTAATTGAGCAGCTTTTTTAAGAACAGCTAGTTTTATTTCATTATTAAGTTCAGATTTCATAAGTTGTGTATTACACACAAGTTTTTCATTACATATTTTTTTATAAATTTTTACATTTAATCCATCAGCTCTGATTTCATTCGATAAAAAATTTACCATAATCTTAATTGATTCCTCCGAGTCTAAATTATCTGAGTACCAATCAGTTATAATTATTCCACCTCCATAGTCAGCTGTAGTTAATGGAACAAAATCTAAAACAGCTATTGTAGCTCTCCACATTTCATTTGAGGTAGCAAAATCAAAAGTACCAGATCCTCCGCCTACTTTAGGAATTAAAATACCTCTACCTTCTTTAATATTTTTTTCTCGCTTTGCAGCATCATTAATAGGCACATCCTTAACATCAGCTCTTTTAAATTTAAAAGCATCGCATGACTGAACAAATGTTAAAATTATGAAAATTAAAAAAGTGTTTTTAAGAAAAATCAGTAATTTATTTGAAAACATTAGAAATATATAATTTGCAAAGGGTCTTATTTAAATAAAAACTTTAAGCTAATATAGTTCAAAATACCTAAAAAAATGCTCATATTAATCTTTAGTGTTGTATTTATACAACACAAACTGAAAAAATAGCAATATTATTGGCTTTTTTATCTTGTTTTAGATGTTTTCATGTAAAAGCGGGATGTTCATATTATTAATAATATAAAAGGAGTAAATATGAAAAACATGAAAAAAGTAGGTCTTTCAGCTTTAGCTGGATCACTTGTAGCTTTCTCAGCTAACGCTGTAGATATGAGTGTAACAGGTAATGCGGAAGTAACTTACACAACAAACGGTGGTACTAACGATGTTACTGGTAACCCATTCGGTTCTAACAACTCGATTAAATTCTCGGGTTCAGGTGATGTAGGTTTCGGTACTGCTACTGTAGTAAGAACAATCAATGATGGTCAAGGATCAGCATGGTTATCTGCGTATACAACACTTGATATGGGTGCAATGGGAACACTTTCTCATGACTCTATCGGTGGTGGATTAGTAGGTACAACTGCAAACGATGACATTCTTCCAACTGCTTATGAAGAAGTATGGAATGGTGTATCTGGAGCAAGTGTACTTGGTGCTGCTTCTAACGATACAATCGGTTACAGCAACACAGTCATGGGTGCTACATTTTCACTAGCGCAAACTAAAGGTGGAACAGGTGGAACAGGTGATGGTGGAAACGACGGTGAAGGTGTTACTTCACACGGATCTGACTGGCACGTTAGTGTACCAATTCCATACCTTGAAGGTTTAACAATTGCTTACGGTCAACATAAGACTGAGTTTGCAATTCAAACTGAAAACGATGACACATCTTCTGTAGGTCACATTTTATACGACATGGGACCAATGTCTATTGGTTACAGACATGCTGAACAGCAAGATGGATCTAATGGTTCAAATGGTTTGAACGTAGAAGCTTACGCTATTGCGTTTAACTTAAATGACGAAATGTCAGTATCATTAGCTACACAAGACACTGAATACGACGTTCCATCAGGAACTAACGTAACAGAAACTGTAGATGCAGTTAACGCTTCATACACAGTTGGTGCAGCTTCTGTAAGAGCTACGTTCTCAGAGTCAGACAATGACGCTGGACAAACAGGTGATACAGATGAGCACATGGAACTAAGTTTAGTATTATCATTCTAATCTAAACATAGTTTAAGATTTAAAAGGCCCCAATTTTTTGGGGCCTTTTTTTTTAATTAAATTTATCGAAAATCTCTTTCATATATTTTTCGTACTTTTGATATGAAAGAATAGATGACTTGTAAATTGGTTGTCTTGCTTGTGCAGAACTTACTGTTTTAATTGGTCTTTTTGTTTTATAAAAATTTAGGCAATTTTTTTCATAATCTAAATCACAGAAATTCAGCAATTTTTTTATTTCATCTTCAGGATTTTCTAAAAATTTTTCATAGTTTGCCTCATAAATTTGATTTTTAAATTTATTTTTCCAAAATTTCATTAGGCTTAGATATTCTTTATAGAAGACTTCTAAATCATTAAAATCATAACTAAAATTCAAACGGTCATCAAAATCGTTTTTATAAAGAGATAAAATGTTATCTTTTGCATTTCTTGAACAATGTATAATTTTGGAATTAGGTAGTAAGATTTTAATAATACCAATCCAAGCAAAATTAAGAGGCGCTTTATCTGTAAAAACTTTGGATTTAGGTTCAAATTTTTGAACAAAATCTAAATAACTTTTTGCCAATCTTTTTATTTTAGTGTTGTCTAAATTGCTTAACATCGAGTTGTCTAAAACTCCTTGATTATAAAAATTAGTTCTTACTATTTTATGTATAAAATCTAATTCTCCACATCCATGAACTTTTGAATGAGAGGAAATAATTTGTTCTATTAAGCTTGTACCTGATCTTGGTAAACCTAAAATAAAAATTATTTTTTCATTTTTATGAGCATCTGTTTCATTTGACAAATTATACTTCTCAAAAAAATTTTTCAAATTATTAAAAGTTTTAAAGTCATTTTTGAAATCTCTATTAATTAAATTTTTTTTAGTGTCGTTAGCTTTTTTTAAAAAATAAAATGATTTTTCATAATCTGTAATATCCTCGTATGCCTTTCCTAATGAGAAAAATAAATTAACTTTTTGTAGGTCATTGAGATCTAGATTTTCTAATTTTTCTTCCATTTTTTTTAAATGATCATTTTCTTTTGTATATTTAGTGAATCTACTAATCATCTTATCAGCGTTTGTATTACTTGGGTTTATTTCGAGAACTCTTTCAAACTCTTTTTTAGAACTGTTGAATTCCCCAATGCTTTGGTAAACCAATCCTAAGTTGTAATGAGCTAAAGCATTCTTATCATTAATCTTAATAGCTTTAAGATATTGATCAGTTGCATTTTGAAAATCATTAAGTTCAAAATATAGATTTCCTAAATTAATAACTGCATTTATAAATAACGGATTTATTTCGAGAGCTTTAGTATAATTTTCTTTTGCCTCCTCAAACTTTTTTTGTGTTTTAAATACATTTCCTAAATTATTATATGCTGCTATGTTTTTGTTATCTAAATTTAGAATATATACAAATGCATCCGCTGCCATTTTTAAATTACCAAGATTTTGATAGCTAGAACCTATTAAATTAATTAAAAAAATATTATCGGGTAACTTTTTAAGTAAAATTTGTGTTTCCTTTATTGTGTAATGATAATCACCAGCTTTAAAATGATTTAATAATTTCTCAATTTTCTTATTTATTACTTCTTTATCCATTAATTTTATATTTTTCTATATAAGATATTGATGCAAAACCAAAACAATTTATTTTATTAACTGTACTAATATTTTTATTATTTAACCCGCCAAGCGCAATAGTCCTTTTATGAAAGTGATTTGCTAAAATATTATATTTTGTTGGACCCAGAAAATAATTTCTTTTTTTTATCTTAAACAATGGTGATATAAATAAATACTCCACACCTTGTTTTTTTTTTTCTAATATTTCCTTAAGATTATGGGCTGATCCAAGAATATAAAACTTATTTTTTCTATAGGTATTAGGAATGAGTTTTTTATTAAATGAAGGAATATAAACTCCATCTAAATTTAAATATTTTGCAAGTTTATGGTCATTTGCTAAAAAAAACTTTCTATTTTTCAATTTACAAATCTTTTTTATTTCAATGATCTCTTTAGTATTATATTTTCTATTGTAATTGCGATAAATAATGTGAATATTTTTATCCAATTTATAAATTGTTTTTTTTTCAAATTTATTAATAAAATAAAAACATTTTTTATGCATGATACAATAACAAACTTATTAAGAATTAAAGAAGAAATAAACTTAAAAAATTTGCAAAAATTAAAAATTATTGCAGTGAGTAAAACTTTTGGGGAAGAAAAAATATTACCACTAGTTAATTCTGGTCATATTGATTTTGGTGAGAATAAAGTTCAAGAAGCGGTGTTAAAATGGTCAGATATAAAAGATAAATTTAAAGATGTTAAGCTCCATATGCTTGGAAAACTTCAATCAAATAAAGTTAAACATGCCATCAAAATTTTTGATTATATACATTCGTTAGATAATTATAAGCTTGCTGAAAAAATATCGATTGAACAAAAAAATCTTAATAAAAATCTTAAATATTTTATTCAAGTAAATATTGGAAATGAGCATCAGAAAAATGGAGTTAGTCAAAATGAGGTCAAAAACTTCCTGGAAGAATGTAAAAATGATTTGAAATTAGATGTAATCGGTTTGATGTGTATTCCCCCTAATGATGAGAAATCAAAAAATTATTTTTCTAAGATGTTCAAAATTAAAGAGGAATTAAATTTAAAGGATCTAAGTATGGGTATGTCTAATGATTATTTAGATGCTATAAATTGTGGATCTACAATGATAAGGATAGGTTCAAAAATTTTTGGTAAAAGAAGTTAAAAAATTTTTATTTTTGTTTTTGTATTTATAATTTTTAACATAATTAAAAAATCTTTCATTTTTAGTGCTATACATCCTTCCGTTGGTTTGTAGTTTTTCGTAAGATGGATGAATATACAGCTTCCTTTGCCCAAAGTTCTTTTATCAAAATTATATTTTATAGGTATCAAAAGATCGTATATCTGATCTGATCTAAATAATTTCTCGTGCTTAATTTCTTTTTTTGAGCTAATTAATTTATTATATTTTTCTTTATTATTAATATCATCACACCAACCCATTGTTTTTTTAATTTTTACTTTATTTAGTTTTGAAATTAAATTTTTAATTCTATCCGCACGATAATATAATTTTTCTATCCCAAATGTTCCTTTTGGGGTCTTTTTATCACCTTCTTTTTTATTACTTGTGACTCCATTTTTTCCGATAGCACATCTAAAATAAAATTCATCAACCTGAAGAGTATGTTTATTTTTAAGATAAATTAACATATTCTATCTTACAATGAATCATCAAAATCTTATAATCTATAATTTTCCAATAATTTACGAAATTTTATCTGAGGTTGAAAATCATTTAAATTTTAAATTAATAAATATCAATCAAGAGGAATTTATTAATTTTGAGGAAAAGGATTACAAAAATTTCATTTTTTTAACAAAAAAAAAAGATTCAGATATAAGTAATCAATTTGTACTAAATGATCTACCAATTAAATTAATTGATTTAGTTGAAAACCTTAATGTTATGTTTTTAAAAATTAACTACCAAGGACAGTCAAATCAGATAATTAAAAACTATACGATAGATTTGAATTCAAAAAAATTTTTTAAGGAAGACAAAAGCTTAAAGCTAACAGAAAAAGAAATTGGAACAATACTATACCTCGCAAAGCATCAGAAACCAGTAAGTATAAAAGAATTACAAATAAAAGTTTGGGACCATAAATCAACACTTGAAACCCACACTGTTGAGACTCATATTCATAGATTAAGAAAAAAAATTAAAGAAAAATTTAATGATGCAAATTTTATAATAAGTTCAAAAAAAGGATATTTTATAAATTGAAAAAAAAGAATATTTTCGCAAGAGATCTATTTTCAAAAAAGTATAAACAAAGAGTAGTTAAACCCAAAAAAGGTAAAGGTAGTTTTTCTAGGAAAAAAAAATTAAAGTCTAGCTCCAATTTGTTGAATAACTTTTGACGCCATTTCAGTACCTTTTTTTAAACAATCTTCTTGTGAAAATTTCTTTAAATAACCATGAAGAAACCCTGCAGCAAAGAGGTCACCTGCACCGGTAAGATCTATAATTTTAAGGTTTTCTAAAACTTGAGCAGTCGTAACTTTGTCACCAAATATCGAAATAGCACCCTTGTCTCCTCTTGTAATAACTAATTGTTTTTTAATTTCTTTTCCAAATGCAATTACATCATCAAATTTTTTTGCATTTATTAAGGACGAGATTTCCTGCTCATTAGCAAAAGTAATATCCAATTTATTTTTTACAAGTTCTAGAAAGTTTTCTTTATGCCTATCAACACAAAATTTATCAGATAGTGACATTGCAACCTTCCTGGCACAATTGATAGCTTTATTAAAAGCTTTTTTTGGATCCCCCTCGTCCCATAAATATCCCTCAAGAAATATCATTTCACTTTGATTTATTGCTTCTTTATCAATATCATTTTCACTAATTTTTCCCGCTGTTCCAAGAAACGTGCACATTGTTCTTTCAGAATCTGGTGTAACCAAGATTAAACAAGTTCCAGTAGGAAGGGCCTCTTTTTTTTTATTATAAAAATAAGTAACTTTTTCTTTTTTTAAACCATTTTCATATT
>CABXYU010000003.1 GCA_902516625.1 uncultured Pelagibacteraceae bacterium
AATATTTTTGTTAAGAAATCTGTTAAAATTATCCTTATCCATTAGTAAACCTTAAATTCTGGTAAAATCTTTACATATTTAGTTTTTTTAAGCCTAGCTTTCCATTTTTTATGAATAGTATCAAAAATGTGCCAAGCTAAAATAATCATAATATCTGGTTTGAATTTTTTTAGTTTTTTACTTGAAATTATTTTTATATTCGTGCCTGGCACAAATTTATTCAACTTTAGAGATGTTGGCTGCTCGGCTACAAAGGCAATATTATTTTTTATGGAACTAAATCTATGTATCAAAATTGATGCTCTAGCGGGAAATGCTTTAGCTACAATTTTCTTATTTCTATTTTTATTCATAAATGCTGAAATTTTGTTATCAATTTTTTCAATATCTTTCTTCAATTTTTTATAAGTAAACTCCTTATCTAATTTATCCCTTTTTTCCTTATTTAAAATACGCCTAACATTAATTGTTTTATTTCTATCCCCAAGTGTAAAATGTGCTTGTATATTTCCACCATATCTATCTGTGGTGTAAGCATCAATGATCTTAAAACCATAATATCTTAGCAATTGAACTAAACTTGTTAAAGAATATGTTCGTAAGTGCTCATGATAAAAACTATCAAATTGTTTTTTCTTTAAAATTGCACCTAAATAATGATTCTCTATAACAAAAATTCCATTTTTTTTAATTAATTTTTTTACCCCTAAAATAAAATCTTTCATTTTGTTTGTGTGAGCAAAAACATTTGTAGTAGTAATTAGGTCAACCTTTCCATAAAATTTAAGAGCTTTTTTTGAACATGAAATATTCATAAAATTTTGGACAGTTCTAATATGTGGTTTTGCAAATTTAATAGTATTTGTGGGTTCTATTCCAATTGTTTTAGTTATACCAAAATTTATGAATTGTTTTAATAGAGATCCATCATTACAGCCAATATCTGCAACTACACTTTCAGAATTTAATTTGTATAGTCTGGATAAATTTTGACTCATATCTTTAAAATTTTTAACAACATCCTTAGTTATACCAGGTCTATAATGATAATTTTTTGTGTAGAGATTTTTATGGTCTACAATGTAATTGTTTTGAAGCAAAATACACTTTTTGCAAAATCCTATCAAAATTGGAAAGAATTTTGTTTTTACACTTTTAATTTTGTCATTTTTTAAATCATCAGCCAGTGGTTGATGACCTAAATCAAGTACATTTTTGATATTTTTATTGCCACAAATTTGGCAGTGTTTGATAAAACCACTTTTTATATTATGCTTATTCATAACTATAAAGACCTGTAATATTTATATATATATAATTAATCAAACAACAATAAGATTTATCTAATTTTTAAATCTTGATTATTAATAGATTTTATCTTATCACTCATCCTAAACCTACTGCCCTTGTAGCTCAGCTGGTAGAGCAATTGATTTGTAATCAATAGGTCCGCGGTTCGAATCCGTGCGGGGGCACCACTAAAATCTCATTAATTTTCAATAAATTTAAAAATTAATTCATTTTTTTTAAAAATAAAAATCGTCGAATAAGACTATAGAATGGAAGGAAATAGAACTCACTGAAGTGAATTTGAAGTGAATTAAATAGATAGCTTTGTGTTTAGTTTATTTAAGATTGAAATTGTTATCTACTTAGTTTACTGGACTGTATTTATTTTTTTCTCTTTTTAACAATCCTTCACGAACCATCTTATACAAAAATCCAACTCTTAAAGTATTTATGTTTATATTTAATTGTTGGCTCAATTCTGAAACCTTTGAGGGTTTTACTGAAGTAATATTAATTATTTTTTCTCTAATTTCTTTAATATAAATTTTGTTACTCATAAAAACTTAAATACATTTATTTACCATATAAATTAATTTTTCTTAACCAGTTTGAAAATTCATCTCTATTCATTTCTTTATTTTTTGTTGATACAGGATTTTCTGTTTTATCTTCTACGTTTATTACTTCCATTAATAATATTTGATCTTCGTAATATGTGTTTTTTTTTGAATAATTTATCAATATTAAATCCGCATTTAATTTTTTTGACAATTGCCAAAGTGTAAGAAATTTTCTTTTATTCAAATGAAAGTATCTATTTGGGTGACTTGTAAAAGGAGTTACTTTATTTTTAAATTGCTTTTCATCACAAAGCAAATACTCAAGAATTAAGTACTTTCCAGTTTGCGAATTTGTCTGGATTCTATCAAAATTTATACCATAGGTAGGATCACCCTTTAAACATTCTCTAACAAACTCATCTGCACTAGCATCACTTGATAAGAGTGGTTTACTCTTGTTCATTATATTTTTGTAACTCTATTCTTTATAAGCTTTATATATTTGTTTTCCTTTTCAATTCCTATCCAGTTCCTTTTCAATTTTTTTGCAACAAAGGCTGTTGTACCACTCCCCATGAATGGATCTAAAACAATATCCCCTTTATTAGAAGAGGCAGTAATTATTCTTTCTAGCATTGCCTCAGGTTTTTGTGTGGGATGAGCTGCTTTACCACTTTTATCTCTGAGTCTTTCTTTACCTTGGACTAAAGGAAAATTCCAAACGTCCCTCATTTGTTTTTCTGATCCATCTTTTTGTTTGTCAGGATTAATTTTTTTTAACTCCTTATAATTAAAAATCCATTTTTTTCCTTTAACAGCCCAAACAATTAGTTCTGTTGAATGAGTATAAACACGTTTAGTCATGTTAGGCATAGCATTGGTTTTTTGCCAAGTAATAATATTTTTAATTAGAAAACCAAATTTTTTTAATACTACCAAAATTTCTCCAATATTATGAAAGGTTCCACAAACATATATGGAACCATTATCTTTCAAAGCTGCGTGACAACCCTTGATCCATTGTTCTGTAAAAGCAAAGTAATCTGGATCTGACATTTTATCCCATTTCTCATTGACCATAAACCAATCTCCACCAGTTTTATTTCCTTGCCACTTAAGAGCATTACCAGAAAGATTATAAGGAGGATCAGCAAATACTAAATCTATAGAACTTTTTTTAATATTCTTATTTAAAACTTCTATGCAGTCACCGGTGTAAATATTATCTAATTTCATATCTTGTAGTTATTAAAAAAATTATCCATACTATTTGACCATTCGCTAGCAACTTTAGAATGATTCACTAAATCAACTAAATTTTCAAAAATATTTTTTAACAAATTGGAGTCAAATTTTTTATGTGAGCTTATATATTTATAAAATTCTTTTAAAATTAAAGCAAATTGTGATGTAGATATAGGAATAATTTTTTGTTTACCATATGCGCCACCTTTAATGGACGTGTAAAATTGTGCATATGTTCTTTCATGAATAGTAGGCGCTACAAATAAAAGAAAATTTAGTTTATTTTTTTCTTTTTTTTCAAAATTATCCAAATGTTGTTGTGGTGGAATTGTTTCGGTCATCCATTGATTGCCACCTTGTTGTTTAGTTACTTCTCCAACTATATTAAAATATTTATAAAAACATTCAAAGTCAGGTTTGCTTGATGAAGCGTGACTTAGCGGTTCTCCGTCTTCGTCAATTGGATAATTAGGTACGATTTTTTTGGAGTCATTTAAAATTGTAAATATGTCAACAAAAAGTTTCTCAAAATCTTCAGGTTTAAAATCACGTGAATTTATTTTTTTTGTATCACTTAAAATTTCTATTTTTTTTTTTAATTGATTTAAATCGTATTTCATCATTTCAAAATTAATATAATTTTTTATATTTTTGTAAGTATCAACAAAATTATCTCTAATTGATAATAGTTTCTGTTTAGGTTCATTTGAAGAAAAATCTATTTTTTCAAATGTTTTGTTAAAATTTTCAATTTTTAGTTTATTTTCTTTTAATGTTTTTAATATAATCTTTTTATAACTGTTAATAATTTTTAAGAGGTTATCTTTGTTTTCCCAAGGTAATACGGGTTGATTGATATCTGAGAGATATTTTATGTACTCATCTTCATTTGTGAAACTCAATGGTTTACCATTAAATTTATTAATTATCTGATTTATCTCCTCTTTTTTTATAGGATCTAAATCCAACCTCCATTCACCTAATAAATGACTTTTAGAGACTTTGAAGTAATTTGTTAATCTAAAATATCTCATTATATTATCTCCATAATCGTACAGGTCGTTTATTTTTTTTTTATCTAATTTTTCTTTATTGAAAAATTTTTTAGCAAAATTTTCTATAAAGAGTTTTTTATTAGTTTGTTTTCTATATTTTTGGATTTTTTTAATTTGATCATCTATACCGTCAAATTTATTTAATGTTGGAACAAAAACTGCAAACTCAGATTGAGTAAGTCCATGAGTATCAGATTTTTTATTTATTTCATTTAATAAATGTAATGTTGATATAAATGGATTTATATTGAAACCTTTTTCTTTTGCAAAACTTGTACTCCAAGGATTTGGGAATTGAATTTTAATTAAGCTTTTAAGAAATATATAACTAATATCATACTCATCTTCTAAAAATTTTTTACCCAAAGGTGTTATAATTATTTTATCGTAATTTTTCCTTGCTATTGCAAAACCCAACTTGTTTAAGGGGTTTGCTGACTGTCTTCCTCTCATAGGAGGATCTAAGTATTGATTGAAATCAAATATTTCTTTTGCAACTTGATTAGTAATTGTAGAGTTGGAGTTGATTAAATTTTGATGCTGAGGAGGTATTTTATTTGGTTTATATAATTTTTCTTCAATTAATCTCACTTGAAACATAACTTGAACTTTTTCATCAAATTTCTGACCTTCAAATTCACTAATTATCTTTAAAAAATCTCTGTTTCTAAGTGGGTTTCTAACCGTTGTTGTAATCGACCAAGGTAGAGTCATTTTACCCTGCAATAAAATAATATTTCTTTATGATTTTCAGTCTTACTTTTTCCTGTAGTAAAAGCTTTAAATTTTATTTGATTGATTTCAGTTTTACCTTTTTTCATTAAGATATTTTTAATTTGATTAAACGATATTTTTGCATTTGACCTTCCGTCCTTACTATCTCCAGTATTGTTATATGAAAAAATTATATGCTTTGTATTTAGCTTTGTAATCAAATCTTTTAATTCTTCCGCAGCATCTTTGCTACAATATTTACTTTTGATATGTGATCTGTCCATTTTTTTAGCTTTACCAAATACATCAGGTTTTTTCCATGATGCTAAATTTTCTAATAAATGATAGGCATCTGAGTATTGTCTCGAATTGTAGGGTGGATCTATATAAACAACATCACCTTTAATTTCATTGGCTAAAATATTTGAGTCCATACAGTAAACCCTATTATTTTTATTCTTTGAGTAATCAATATTTGGAACCTGAAGCTCAAGTTTACCTCTAGTGTCAAGATTTTCTCTATAAGCATCATAATGACCTACAGTGTTTGCTATCCTGTCTGCTGCATAAATAAGTGAAGTTATTAAAATAAATTTTTCATTAGAATTAGTTGATATTTTTTCAATTTTTTCCCTAATTGCTCCAATTTTAATAGCATTATCTTTTGTAAAATATTTATTGCCAAAATTTTTTGAAAAATAATTTTCTTTATCTGTTTTAATTGAATTTAAACTCTCTATTTTTTTTACAAGCCCATTAGGTGATTTGGTTATTTCAAGAAAAGATTTTGCAATTACATAATTACTATAGAGTAAATCATTACTAATTATTTTCACTTTATTTGAGTTAAAACTATTTGCTATAACATTAGTTCCAGAAAATAAATCTATGAACGTAGAATAATTTCCACATTTTTTTGCTACTAACTCTTTAATTGATTTAAGAAGTTTAAATTTATTACCAAGATATCTTCGATTTTGGATATTAAAACTTTTCATTATATTGGACAAATTTATACCATATTTAATAGTTATATTAATAATTGTTAAAGTTCTTATTCTGAATTTTAAACAACTCCTAATATATGCAACAATTAAAACTTTTCGATTTTAGAAGAGATTATCTTTTTGAGTCTAGTAATCAGATTGCTCATTATTACGATATCCTTAAAGAAACTGATGACTCTATTAGCTATGCTGAACATATCGATCCTAAAAAAGGTTATGCAATAGCTGGTATGGAATATGAAGAATATATTGATGTGAAAAAAGATAGGTTGAAAGGCTTGACCTATGATCAAATATTCACTTATTTAAAAAATACTAAAAAAGAAGACAGACTAGAGAAATATAAGGCATTATTAAAGTATAGAGATATTCCTTTTGAAGCAGATTTGTTTACATGGAACAATAATGATCTTTAAAATAAAAACATAATTTTTTATTAAAATAATTTTGTAGTGTGGTGAATTGATTTGCCTTAATAAATTGAGTTTAATATAATAGTTTTGTCCTGATTTAGATTAACTTTACTTGCTTGGACTTTAAATATAACGCTAAAGGAGAAAAATGAAACTTAGAATACAGTCAATTAAAAACTATTTTAAATCAAAAAAGAAAAGAGGATTAGAGCCTTTATTCTTTGAAAAAATTGGTGATCAAAAAACACCCAGAGATGAAATGCTTAAAAATTTAGTTAAAGCTTTAGAAAAAAATGGTTGGACTATAAAAAAATAATTATCACAAATACTAAGAATATAAGTGAAGTGAATTTGAAGTGAATTTATTTAAGTTGCTTGATGAGGATTCCAGAAGTTAATATTATCAATGTTAATGAAAGGAAAAATAATTAACTTTATTGATTTGTAATCAATAGGTCCGCGGTTCGAATCCGTGCGGGGGCACCACTTTACTTTTGATACATTTAATCAATATAAAATTCGCTATAAAGAGCTGTTGTTTCGCCATAGCAAGTTGATACTCTAACCAAAGTATTTGAGTTGCTTACCATTACCCCACCACTATTATATTCTATATTACACGATTGATTTTCATGAGGGCCATTCAATGCTACAACGTTTTCTTTATACGACGTAAAAGGATTCAAAAACTTACCACTAAAAGCATCTCGAGTAGCGATACCAATCTTATTTACAGTATGTCTTTCGCTACATTTTAAATTTCCATTCATAACTTCATCCTCACCCAATACACATTTTAGTATTTCTGCTTTTATAAATTTGATAGTCTCGGAATGCATTTTCTTCACAACATTTTTTTTTGCTGATGATGTATATCCATTATAAGCAACTGCTCCTACTGCAGCTAAAATACCTATTATCGCCACAACAACTAGAAGTTCTATTAGGGTGAAACCTTTTCGGTTCATATAAAAAATCTTGTCCAAGATTTATCGTTTTTAATCTTTTTTTTCTCTTTGAATTTATCTTTTATAAATTCAAAGTTTTTTTTCATTTAAGAGGTTTCTCGTCTTAGTTGTTCAATTTTAATCTTTTTTTGCAGACTCTTGTTTTGATCATACAAAAGATTAAATTTGATTTTTTGATTAGTTTTAATAGTTATACTTTTTGCATTTCTTACTTCAATATTATCAGCAACAGAACTAATAGGTCTTTTTTTTGGGTTTAAATTTTTTATTACTATTTTTGCTCTATCACTTACTATTTTTCCTTTCCATCGTCTTGGTCTGAACGGACTTATTGGGGATATTGATAATTTTTTAGAATTTAAACTTAATATTGGACCATGAACAGATAAGTTGTAAGCAGTACTTCCTGCTGGTGTAGATACAAGCACGCCATCTGAAACTAGTTCTTTAATAATTTTTTTTGATCCATGATTTATAGATAACGATGCTGCTTGTCTACTTTGTCTCAAAATCGAAACTTCATTAATAGCTATATGTTTTTTGTTTTGATTTTTATTATTTCTGACATGCATCTCTAATGGAGAAATGCTTATTAATTTAGCTTTATTAAGATTTTTAATAATATTTTTTGATGAGAATTTATTCATTAAGAAACCATAATTACCAGAATTTATCCCATAAAAGGATTTTTTAGAGTTTTTATTTTTCTTAAGTGTTTGCAGCATAAAACCATCTCCACCAATAACTATAACCAAATTTAATTTCTTTTTTAGATTTACATCTAGCTTTCTATTTAAAAGATTTTTAATCTTAATTGATTTAGTATTATTGTCTGATATAATTTGAATTGTTTTTGATTTTAATATTTTTTTTTTCATTTACATCAAACTTAGTATAGCTCTTAAATGTGGACCTACAATTGGACCATGCTTAATTAGTTTATTTATTTCCCAAAGTGTAAGCCATTTATATCTTTTGCTTGGAACGGTTGGCTTACCCTTGTACTCAATAATCCAATGTAAATTCCTTTTTTTAAATAATCTTCCACCATCTTCTGTTACCCACATTTTTCGGATTGTTTTGAAATTTTTTTTAAAAAATTTGTTTAATACCTCGTTTCTTTCACCATGGTGAACTCTATCAAGGTTTGAATAAGTGCCCTGTAAAGAAGGACTTAATTGAATATTGTTGTAGTTTCCTGGCTCAAACTTTGCATCAATTAAGTAATGAGGTATTTTTTTTATTTTACATCTAACTAGCCCTATTACACCTCCTTTGTATCCTACTTGAGTTAAGAATGGTTGGTCCCAGCTAGAAATTTCTCTTTTAGAATTACCAACTCTTTTACCTTCAACAATAAAAAATTTCTTACTATTGTGAGTGATTATTCCTTTTTTTTTATTATATTGCCATTTATATAATTTTTCTAAATGAACATTGGTAACTTTACTCTTGTCAGTTTTTCTCACAAGCTCGTACCAATTAAGTATTTTTTTTATATTTGTATTTTTCCAATTATATAATCTTTCAACAGTAGTTTCATAAAGAATTTTATCTTTATGTTTATAAATCTTTTTATCTTTTAAATAATTAATGTAATCTTTGAGCATTAATTCATAGTTTTTTATTTTAATTTGCATTAAGATTATTTTTCTAACCAAGCATTATATTTTTTTAAATTATTAATAACATACTTTGGTAATTCGTTGTCAGATAATCTTGAAAGATCTACACCAGGATCATCTGGTTTTCTATTATGTGCGAAGATAACTTTTTTCTCAGTTATCATAGTCTTTATATCTTTTAATCCTATTCCGCTGTCCTCTACTTCGTTGTGATGACCGAAGTTAAGCATTTTATCTTCAATGTCTTCTGGTGTCTTGAGGTTAGAAAAATGCCACCCTCCGTCTTCTATAATTCTTATATTCGTGTATTTTGTTTTAGAAAAAAAAGTATCTATTCGCCAAAATGGATATTTTTTAGGTTTTACATATTTAAGCCATGTTGGGCTTAGTAAATTTTTTATTTTACAAGCTCTTGTTCCAAACCATGGGTGTAAATCATAATAAAGATTAAACTTAAAATAACATAATTTTAGTTTTGCAATTAACAAATCATTCTTAATTCCTTTAAAATTAAAATTTTCATACTTTGGAATTTCATCGCTGTCATTCAAACTAAAAATATCATCAGGATTTGCGTCTTTTAAGCATTCAATTGCTGTATCATACGATTGTTCTATTCTTTTAAGACTATTTAATCTTTTCTGATTACTTTGATTTATAGCAGTATCAGTTGAGTCAATTTTTATGATACCTTCTGGTTCATTTTCAATTACTTTATATATAATCTTATCTTTAAAGTTTTGATAACTGTCTATGTCAAAATTAAGATTTTTTTTCTTTCCGCTGTGCGAATGTTTTGCTTCTATTACAATGAATTTATCAACATAATTATTGAGAACATTCAGCCTCAAATCAAAAAGCATTGGCTCATTATAATAAGTTATGCAATCATAAATTTTCATTTTAATGGTGCCCTCGGCCAGACTCGAACTGGCACTCCGCAAGCGGCAAGGATTTTAAGTCCTTTGTGTCTACCAATTTCACCACGAGGGCATTAATGAATTTCATGAGTGTTTATGCTAATATTTATAATTGAACAAGGTCAATAAGTAAATTTTTTTTATTTAATGGCGCTTAAAGCTATTTTATGCCAGTTGTAATTCATGTGAATTGCATTGATTGAAATTATTTTTGAATTATCCATATCAATTAGAATTGATTGCCCATAAGCACCATCTAGTGCAAAAATTTTTCTATCTTTAAATCCAGCAAAATCAAAATGGAATTGGCCTCCATAACTTTTTCCAAAAGTGTATGCTACAGTTTTAGGATATTCTTTTCTTTTTTTAGGAATTCTTCTTTCATAAATTTCTTTAAAATACTTACCTACACATGTATCTTTTTTCCATTCAGTCAACATTGATTTTGCTACTCTTAAAAAATCATATCTATTTAATTCCATTGAATATCTCAGCGCACCATCCTTATCATTAACTGTATATTTGTACTTTATACCATCTTTTCTTCCTTGGGTTGTTCGATCACTAATCTTTAAAAAATATATACTATCTTCGATTTTTGCTTTTTCTTTAAAAACTTTGTCCGTAATTTTTTGAAAATCACCATTAGACTTAAACCACACATAATTAATAATTATGTTTGTAACAATATTACCATAGTTATACTTTTTTTGACCTGGTTTAGATCCTTCAAAATGCCCTTCCATATGATATTTCAACGAATTTACATTTGGATTTTTTGGTTTTGTATTGACTAAATCATTTTTTGAATATTTCTGGTCACCCGCAGCCATATTAAGAAGATCAATTAACTTTGCATCTTCATACAAAGTATTTTTAATTAAAGGCCAGTCATTCAATTTTACATCAACGTTTTCGATATAACCATCACAGATAGCTTGACCAACTACATAAGATGTAAAACTTTTACCAACAGAGGCCGTGGTCCATTTTGTGTCATTATCAAATAACAAACCCAACCTGTTATCAGGAGATTTTTTATCAATTACAATCTCGTCATTTTCAAATAGCAAATAGCTTAATAATCCAGTTTTTTGCATTTCTTTATCGATATCTTTAATTAATTTTTTTCTATCTTCTTTTAAATTTATTTTGAATTTATATGGCTTACTTGCACCATTAATTATATGTTTATCCCAGTTATCGTGCTGTTTGTTAAAGTGAAACACTTGGTAATGCAATCTTTCCAAACTTTGATTGGAACCCCATTTAAACCTTTCTCCAAGTTTGCCTTTATCATAATCATCAAATAACCATCTTTTTAGTTTTTTTTCTTTATCTAGAAATTGAGTCTGATTGTTATCAATTAACCATTTATAGTAATCAATTAAATATTCTGCGTTTGATTTATTTACTAACAAAAGGCTAATAAAAAAAATTAATAAAAGTTTTTTCATTTAATACAATTAGGGTTAACACCAATTTGATAATCAATCCCTTTTTTAATTAACTGAGTTTTAATTCCCCTCAACTAAAACTAGATGAGCTTTGGCCGCTAATTCTCTAACCGCTTTAGCCGCTTGATATTTTTCTGACTCATAGAATTTACGAGCAGCATCAATGCTTTCAAATTCAATTAATACAACAGTACCTAAATTTTCACCCTCTCTTACATCAGGACTGGGTTCACGAACAAGAACTTTGCCACCATGCTCTCCTATAGTTGGTCCAGACATTTGTTTAAACTTTTCCATACCTTCTTTATCGTGTTCTTTAAGATGTGCTATCAAATATCCTTTGCTCATAATTTTCTCCCTTATGTTTTAATGTAATAAATCCTGAACCTTCAAGACCTCTGGCCTGCTTCTAGTTCAAAGATTTTCGTAAAAATATTGCTTTATCTATTTTTGCAAATAAAGCTTGGTAAATTTCAGGCGAAGTAGTTGTTAAATCATCTGCTTTCGAACTGTCTTTAGCTTTAGTAAAAAAACCAATTTTTTTTGTTTCAGCAGTAATATTAATTCTAACAAATGTTTTTTTATCAGAAACTTTTTCTACTGCACACGAAACATACCATTTTTTCTCTTTCTTTTTTTGAAAAGCTCCAAAAAAAGGTATTACATAACTTCCCAATGTAGCAACTGCATCGCTCATATTTTCTGATGCTTCAGGTGTACCATCAGCAGAAACAATACCTGAATCTTTGTCCGTATGTGTAATTTTAAATCGATTATCTTGTAAGACTGAGACTACTGATCGGTAAACTTGGTCATATGTTGCTGAGTAAGTTCTTGTTTGTATTTGTTGAATATCTAATGAAGATTTATTTTGAGTATTATTATCAACTGCAAAAGATGAATTTAATAAAAAAATATTTAACAAACAAATTGTAAGAATTGTTGATAAATTTATTTTAAAACGAGCTAGCATTATATTCAAATGTTTCTAATTTTTTTTCGACAAATTTCAAAACAACAGTCAATGTTTTTTGAGTTGATGAAGAGCTTGAATTATTTGAGGAAGATCCTGCTGTTGCTCCTACTCCTAGTTTACTTCCGACTGCCCCGCCTAATAAATTAAAACCTTTTTTTTTGCTACTAGAACTTACTTCTGTACTTAATTTATCATATACCCATGTCTCAAGTCCTTCTCCATCTGTTGTAACCATATTCGGAGAACCTAAGGCCAATACAATTTCTCCCTGGCTCATTCCTTTTTTGAGAGTTTGCTGAACTTTTCCTAATGTAAGTTTGTTAGGATTTTCTGGAGCATAATTAACTTCTTTTTCACAATGACTTAAGAATAAAATTAAAAATATAGGAATTAAAATTTTCATAATAGATACTTAGATTAATATATCTATTGGACGATTGGCAAGTAATATTTTTCGCTAAAATAAAGTTTTTTTTACCACCTTACAGTTATAGCTACCGTAAGATCCTGCAATTCTATCTAATGTGTCAGGTTTAAAATTTCGTGGCTCGCTTATTTCTTTCATTGTCTGGCTTTTCCAGAATGTAACAAATTCTTTAGTCCATTTAACAACTTCTCTTTCAATCCCATCAAGAATAAGAATTTTTTTTTCATCATTAATTATAAAACTAGTTTTAAATTTGGTATTACTTTCACAAGAAAGATACACATCTTTTGCATTAATTTGAGTTATTGAAAAAAAAAATAAAATGATTGATAGCCTAATAAGTTTAATCATTTAGCCAACAAAGCTTTTTTAAGATATTTTTTATCAAGATTACAATCTTTATATCCACGTTTTACTACGTTTAAATATCTTTCTGTTGGAAATTTAAATGATGACTTTTTTACCATTGTGTACGTCATTACTTTTTTTCCATAATACAAAAAATAATATTTTTTATATAAAATTGGATAATCTTCGTAAACATCAAGTTTTTTCTGATCACTTTTTGATATTTCAAATAAACCACCAGGAACAATTGAGTTTTTTTTGGGTTCTATATCAGCTGCTCTGTACTTGCTTCTAAAAGTTAATCTAAAATCTTTTAAATTAATTTTTTTGATAAAAATACTGTCTTTACATCTTCGTTTCATTTGAAAGTGATGAAGATTACTTCCATAAGCAAAATAAAGCATTTACCTATCTACTATTTCAATTTTTTTTTCTTTTATGAATTCCAAAATCTGTGAATTACAATTATCAATTTCAGATTGTTTCTCAGAACGTAAGACTATAGATACGCCTAATTTTCCAGCATGGAAAAAAGGGTAACTTCCTATCTCGACATCTTTGTTTTGATTTTGAACTTTTGTTAAAGAATTAGCAATTTCACTTTCAACTGTTCTTAAACTAATGGTGTGACTTAAAATTGGTTCACCGCCAACTATCTTATTTTTTAGACCACCTAACATCGATTTCATAATTGAAGGAACACCGGGTAAGCAAAATACATTTTCGACACTAAACCCTGGGGCACCACTTGTTGGATTTAAAATCAATTCTGCATTTTCTGGCATCCATACCATTCTTTGACGACCCTCGTTAAATTCGCCTGGTTGG
Source organism: uncultured Pelagibacteraceae bacterium (assembly GCA_902516625.1). Classification (GTDB taxonomy): domain Bacteria; phylum Pseudomonadota; class Alphaproteobacteria; order Pelagibacterales; family Pelagibacteraceae; genus Pelagibacter. The sequence continues at coordinate 13,834 of CABXYU010000003.1, forward strand.
TAATAAGCTTCTAAAATTTTAAATGCTTCTTCATGTAATTCGTACTTTATGCCAAAAGCTTTTGAAACTGATTGGGCTGTTATATCATCATGTGTTGGCCCTATACCGCCAGTTGTAAAAACATAATTATTTTCTTTTCTTAATAAATTAAGTGTTACAATTATTTTTTTTTCATCATCTGGAATGACTCTTACTTCATTAACTTTTACACCAATTGAATTTAACCAAATTGCTATTGTGCTTGTATTTGTATCTTGAGTTCTACCAGATAAAATTTCATTACCAATTATAAGTATTGCGGCATTTACTTTTGTGTTTTTGGACATATTGTATATATAATTTGAATATGGAATTTACCAAGTCTTTATTAAAAGGCAAATTAATCAAAAGATATAAACGTTTTTTCGTAGATGTTAAATTAAATAACCGAATTGTAACTGCCCACTGTCCAAATACAGGATCCATGAAGGGTCTTCTTAAGGAGGGAAATGATGTTTACTTGCTAAAACATGATAATCCAAAAAGGAAGTTAAAGTATGGACTAGAAATTATAAAGGCAGAAAAAAATTTAGTTGGGGTAAATACTCATATGGCTAACAAAATTGTTAAACATGGGCTTCATAGAAATTTAATAAAAGAGCTTAATAATTGTGAAAAAATTAAATCGGAGGTATTTTTTAATAAAGAAACAAGATTTGATTTCATGGTTGAAAAGAATGAACAAAAAAGTTTTGTTGAGGTAAAAAATGTTACCCTATTTAGAGATGAAAAAATTGCTGAGTTTCCTGATGCTATTACTTCTAGAGGCTCAAAACATTTAATTACCCTTATTGATGCCATAAAAAAAGGTTACAGTTCTTACTTAATATTTTTAGTTCAAATACAAAATATGGAGTATTTTAAAATAGCCAAAGATATAGATAATGATTATTATAAAAACTATACAAAAGCAAAAAAGGCTGGTGTCAATTTTTTAGCTTATAAGTGTAAGATAAGTCCAAAAGAAATTTTTATTGAAAAAAGATTAAAAATTATAAATGAATAACTACTCTGAAAAATTTGAAAAAATGAGAATCGCAGGAAAACTTGCATCTCAAACTCTAGATATGTTAACTGAAAATATAAAGGAGGGTATCTCAACTGATTATATAGATAAACTTGGATTTGAATTCATAAGAGATAATGGTGGACACTCAGCTCCGCTATTTTATCGAGGCTTCAATAAATCACTATGCACTTCTCTTAACCATGTAGTTTGTCATGGAATACCATCTAAAGAAAGAATTTTAGAGGAAGGAGATGCTGTAAACGTTGATGTAACAGCCATCAAAGATAATCATTATGGTGATACAAGTAGAATGTTTTGTATTGGAAAAACTTCAGTAAAATTAAATAATTTAATTAATACTACTTATGATTCTATGATGGAAGCAATTCAAATTTTAAAACCTGGAATCAAATTAGGAGATATTGGATACACAATTCAATCTCATGTTGAAGAAAAAGGTTTTTCTGTTGTAAGAGATTTCTGTGGACACGGAATTGGAACAACTTTTCATGAGTCTCCCAATATATTACATTATGGAACAAAAAATACTGGTATGGAATTAAAGCCTGGAATGACTTTTACAATAGAGCCTATGATCAATGCAGGAAAATTTGGTGTAAAAGTACTTAATGATGGCTGGACAGCAGTTACAAAAGATAAATCTTTTTCAGCGCAATTTGAACATACAGTTGGAATTACTGAAAATGGTTATGAAATCTTTACAGAATCTGCTAAAGGATATCTTAAACCTCCATATTTTTAATTAATGATTAAAAGATACTCGCGAAAAGAACTCACTGATATTTGGTCAGAGGAAAACAAATACAAAATTTGGCTGGATGTAGAAATTGCGGCTGCGCAGGCTATGGAAAAACTAGGTCAAATACCCAAAGGGGTGTCGTCAACAGTCAGAAAAAAAGCTAAAATTAATGTTAAAAGAATTCATCAAATAGAATCTCAAGTAAAACATGATGTTATTGCTTTCTTGACATCAATAACAGAAAAAGCTGGTATCAAGGCAAGATATCTTCATCAGGGAATGACTTCTTCAGATGTATTAGATACCAGTTTTAATATTCAATTAGTTCAATCAGGGAAAATAATTCTTAAGGATTTAGATAATCTGCTGAAGGTTCTTAAAAAACAAGCAAGGAAATATAAATTCACTCCTTGCATGGGTAGAAGCCACGGAATCCATGCAGAACCAATTACTTTCGGTTTAAAGTTAGCTTCTTTTTACGAAGAATTTAAAAGAAATAGAAGAAGACTCGTAGTTGCAATAGATGAAGTATCAACTTGTGCAATTTCAGGCGCCGTTGGAACTTTTGCAAACATAAATCCTGGTGTTGAAAAGCATGTTGCAAAAAAACTAAATTTAAAAGTTGAGCCTATATCAACCCAGATAATTCCAAGAGACCGTCATGCTTTTTATTTTTCAGTGTTAGGAATTATCGCTGGATCGATTGAACGAGTAGCTACTGAAATTAGGCATTTACAAAGAACAGAAGTTTATGAACTTCAAGAATATTTTTCAAAAAATCAAAAAGGTTCATCTGCCATGCCCCATAAAAAAAATCCAATTTTAAGTGAAAATTTAACTGGTCTTTCTAGAATGGTAAGAAGTGCAGTTTTGCCTGCTCTAGAAAATATTGCTTTATGGCATGAAAGAGATATTTCTCATTCAAGTGTTGAAAGAAATATTGGACCAGATGCAAACATTACTACAGATTTTGCATTAGTTAGGTTAACAAATATTTTAGATAATATGGTCGTTTATCCAAAAAGGATGTTAGAAAATTTAAACATTACAAAAGGATTAATTTTCTCTCAAGAGTTGATGCTTGAGTTAACAAAAACTGGTTTGAGTAGAGAAAAATCTTATAAAATGGTACAAACCTTCGCAAAAAAATGTTTTACCGAAAATTTAGATTTATTTTATGTAATTCAATCTGACAAATACATAATGAATAATGTTTCACCAAAAAAATTAAAAAATATATTTAGTTATTCTAAGCATTTTAAAAATGTAAATCTAATTTTCAGGAGAGTCTTTAAATGATGAAAAAAGGGAAAAAATTATATGAAGGAAAAGCTAAGATAATTTACGCAACCTCAGACAAAAATTTAGTTATTCAATACTTTAAAGATGATGCAACAGCATTTAATAATCAAAAAAAAAGCACTATCGAAGGTAAGGGAGTTCTAAATAACAGAATTTCAGAACATATTCTCTCAAATCTTTCTCAAATCGGGATTAAAAATCACTTGGTAAAACGACTTAACATGCGTGAACAAATTATTAAATTAGTTGAGATTATTCCAATAGAATTTGTTGTCCGCAATGTAGCTTCAGGATCACTTACTAAAAGACTTGGAATTGAGGATGGAACAGTACTTAAGGAACCTTTGCTTGAATACTGCTTGAAGGATGATGCTCTAGGCGACCCGTTGATAGCTGAGGAACATATTTATGCTTTTGATTGGGCGACTAAAAAAGAAATTGAAAAAGTAAAAAAAATGATTTTAAGAATTAATGATTTCATGATCGGTATGTTTAGAGGTATTGGAATTAAGTTAATTGATTTTAAATTAGAATTTGGAAGAATTAAAATTAATGGAAAAAATGAAATTATTCTTGCCGATGAAATAAGTCCAGATACCTGTAGATTGTGGGACTCAATTACTGATAAAAAACTTGATAAAGATAGATTCAGAAAAGATCTTGGAGATTTAATACCTGCTTATACTGAAGTAGCTAAAAGATTAGGAATTTTACATGAACAATCTAATGTATCAGCTGTAAATGTCACAAAATTATCGTCTGTTAAAAAGAAAAGTAAATGAAAATTTCAGCAGTCATTACTCTTAAAAAAGATGTTTTAGATCCTCAAGGTAAAGTTATTCACCAAACTTTAGATGGAATGGGATTTAAAGATATATCTGAGGTTAGACAAGGAAAGTACTTTGAAATAGATGTTCAAGAAAACGATCCTCATAAAGCTAAAGAAATTGTTGAAGAAATGTGTAAAAAACTTTTAGCAAATCTTGTCATTGAAAATTATAGAATTATTGAAACAAAATAATTGATGAAATCATCTGTTATTACCTTCCCTGGATCAAATTGTGATAGAGACATGGATGTTGCTCTAAAAAAATTTGGATTTATTAATAAAATGGTTTGGCATGACGATAACGAACTACCGAAAAGTGATTTAGTAGTTTTGCCTGGTGGGTTTTCTTATGGAGACTATCTAAGGTGTGGGAGTATGGCTTCAAAATCTAGAATAATGCAATCAGTTATTAATTTTGCAAAATCCGGTGGATTAGTTATGGGTATTTGTAATGGTTTCCAAATATTAGTTGAGACAGGCTTAGTGCCCGGAGTTTTATTAAGAAACAAATATTTAGAATTTATTTGCAAGAATGTACATGTAAAAATTGATAATAAAGAAAATCCATATTTTAAAAATCTTGATAATAATATTTTTGAATTTCATATAGCTCACAACGAAGGCAACTATTTTTGTACAAAAGATCAATTAAAAGAAATTAACGATAACAGCCAAGTTGCTATCTATTATTGTAATGAAAAAGGTCAAATAGATGACCAACATAATCCCAACGGTTCTCTTAAAAATATTGCTGGAATATTTAATAAAGAAAAAAATGTTCTTGGAATGATGCCCCACCCTGAGAGAATGATCGATCAAAGTTTGTCAGGTGAAGACGGGTCTTTATTTTTTAAAAACCTAATAAATAATATAAAATAATGTTAGTAAATGAAAAAGTAGCTATTGAACATGGTCTTAAAGCTGAGGAATATAAAAAGATATGTGATCTTTTAAAAAGGGTTCCAAATTTAACTGAACTTGGAATTTTTTCAGCAATGTGGAATGAACACTGTTCATACAAATCTTCTAGATTGCATCTAAAAAAATTACCCACAAAAGGTGATAAAGTAATTCAAGGACCAGGCGAAAACGCTGGGGTAATTGATATTGAGGACAATGACGCTATTGTTTTTAAGATTGAGAGTCACAATCATCCATCTTTTATAGAACCTTATCAAGGCGCAGCTACTGGTGTTGGTGGAATAATGAGAGATGTCTTTACAATGGGAGCGAGACCTATCGCTAATTTAAATTCAATACATTTTGGTTCCCCTCAAAATAAAAAAACTAAGAATTTATTAAGAGGTGTCGTTCATGGAATTGGTGGATACGGAAACTGCATGGGTGTGCCAACTATTGCGGGTCAAACGACTTTTGACAGTTCTTATAATGGAAATATTTTAGTAAACGCAATGACATTAGGTTTAGTCAAAAAAGACAAAATATTTTATTCAAAAGCTGCTGGTTTGAATAAACCAGTCATTTATGTTGGATCAAAGACTGGGAGAGATGGTATCCATGGTGCTAGTATGGCCTCAGCAAGCTTTGATGAAAAAATTGAGGAAAAAAAACCAACCGTTCAGGTTGGCGATCCTTTCACAGAAAAACTTCTTCTTGAAGCTTGTTTGGAGTTAATGGCAGGTGACTCTATTATTGCAATTCAAGATATGGGAGCAGCTGGTCTTACTTCTTCGAGTATTGAGATGGCATCAAAAGGAAGTTTAGGAATTAGAATTAATTTAAATGAGGTTCCTTGCAGAGAAACAAAAATGACTCCCTATGAAATTATGCTTTCTGAAAGTCAAGAAAGAATGCTGATAGTTTTAGAGAATGGAAAAGAAAATCACGCAAAAAAAATTTTTGATAAATGGAATTTAGATTTTGCTGTCATAGGAAAAACAACAAAATCTAAAAATATTGAATTATTTTTCAATGATGAGCAGGTAGCAAATATTCCAGTAAATACTTTAGTGGAGAACTCTCCTATGTATGATCGAAAATGGAAAAAAGCTAAACTACCAAAAAAAAATAAATTTAAGAATGAGGATTTTAATAATCTAAAAATAAAAGATATTTTAAAAAAAATCTTATCAAATCATAATGTTTGTAGCAAAGAATGGATATGGCAGCAGTATGATCACACTGTAATGGGTGATACCATTCAAAAACCTGGTGGTGACTCTGGGGTTGTAAAAGTTCATGGAACAAATAAAGCAGTAGCTGCATCAGTTGACTCATCTGCAGTTTATTGTTGGGCTCACCCTCTAACAGGAGGTAAACAAGTTGTTGCTGAAAGTTGGAGAAACTTAATTTCGGTAGGAGCTAAACCTATAGCCATTACAAATTGTTTAAATTTTGGCAGTCCAGAGAATGAAGAAAACATGGGCGAGTTTGTAGAATGTGTCCAGGGCATTACTGAAGCAAGCAAATACTTAAATTTTCCCGTCGTATCAGGAAATGTCTCTTTTTATAATCAAACAAAAGAAATGGGAATTAAGCCTACACCTGTAATAGGTGGTGTCGGTTTAATTAAAGATTATAAAAAGATGGTAACAATGAAATTTAAAGAAGTAAGTAATCTTGTATTAATAGTTGGAAAAACTGAGGGCCACATAGATCAGAGTTTATTTGCACGAACAATTTTAGATGAAAAAAATGGTCCACCCCCCGAAGTAAACCTTTTTAATGAAAAAAATAATGGTGAGTCAATTTTAGAGCTTATTAAGAAAGATTTTATAAAAAGTGCTCATGATATTTCTTTGGGTGGGTTACTGACTGCAGTCAGCAAAATGTGTATAAAAGGAAATAAAGGAATCAAGCTAAATAAATCCAAAAATTTAATTAATGAAATTGAATATTTTTTTTCAGAAGATCAAGGAAGGTATATAATTGAGATAAATCCAACAGATTTTAAAGAAGTCTCAAAAATTTTAGATAAAAATTCGGTTCACTTTGAAGAATTGGGTATAATCATCGATAAAGAACTTATTATTAATCAAAAGACAAAAGTTACAATTGACGAATTAAAATCATATAATACTAATTGGTTGAAGAATTTTATGAGCTCATAATGGCAATGGATTTAAAAGAAATTGAAAAATTTATTAAAGAGGCTATGCCTGATGCTGTGGTTGATATTCAAGACTTAGCTGGTGATGGCAATCACTATTCTGCTACAGTCGCTTCTTCAGAATTCACCGGTAAAAGTAAAATTGAGCAACATAAAATGGTATATAATTCTCTTAAAGGAAGAATGGGTAATGAACTACATGCTCTAGCTATAAAAACAAAGGAAAGATAATGGATGATAAAACTAAAAATTTAATTCAAGATTATATTAAAAATAACGAGGTCTGTTTATTTATGAAAGGTACGCCAGATGCTCCACAATGTGGTTTTTCAATGGCTGTTTCAAACATGCTTAAAATATTGGAGGTAAATTATAAAGGTGTAAACGTATTAGAAGATCAATCTTTAAGAGAAGGAATTAAAGTTTTTAGTGATTGGCCAACAATACCACAACTTTATATAAAAAATGAATTCGTAGGTGGCTGTGATATTGTTAAAGAAATGTATGAAAGTGGAGAGTTGAAAAAAATTTTTGAAGAAAAAAATATTTCATTTAAGAAATAAAATGAAACAATTTATCTATAAAACAATCATAATTTTAATTGCTGTTATTGTTCTTTTTGAATTTACTATTGGAAATAAAATTTCACAAGTTTATGAAAAGATTGATGTTGTTTCTACAAAAGAAGGCAGAAAAGATTCTGTCAACAAGATTAGAGAAGAATTAAGAAGAGCGATTAAAAAAGAGAGATATCTCTCAGAGGAAGATGCAAAACTAATAAATGATTTTTTAGGCAAGATAAGAAAAGAATTGAACGAAGCTCAATAATTTAATTACAATACCATAATTTTCCTGTGATTATATCTTTATTAAATAAAAAATAATTATATTTATCTTCATAGATTAAATTACAATCTTTGGGATCAGATCTTTTTATATTTCTTGCATTTTGATAAGCAAAGAAAGGTCTTTGCTTAGCACCGTCTAATGAGCTGTAAGAATTAAAACATGTAAATCCTTTTTTTTCTAAAAAAACATTTGCATACATATTTCCATAAATACATGTATCTTTGAGAATATTATTTTTTATTGAATAATCATTTATTTGTTTTTGTAAATTTTTATTACTAATCCCCATATACTCTAGTTCAAAGTTTTTTTGAATATTGGTCAATTTTGCAAAAGAGTTCAACCAGGTATATTGATATTTTTTTAATGAAATATTTTCAGCAACAAAAAAGATTATCACAAATATAGCAGAATAAAAAAAAATCTTTTTATTAAAAATATAAATATTGTATAAAGATATAACTAAGATAGCAGGTATCAAAAACATTATGTGTCTTATCTCATCATAGAGGGCAACATTCCTTAAAATAAAAAGGAATAATAATGACAAAACTGTTAAAGCTAATGTTCCATAATAAATTGTCTTTATACCGTCATTGAATATTTTTTTTTCAATTAGTGGAAAAATTGCTAAACCAAAGAGAACTAAAATTGGAAGTTTAAAAAATAGCCAGATAAAAATGTAGCTAGTAGGTAAATTTTGTGCTCTCATACAACTCCCTAGAGTAAGTGTGCATGTATCGTTGTAATATTTACTCATCCATTTCACAGAATTAATTATTTCCAAAGGATTGGACCAAAATATTGGATTTAAAATATAAACGAAAAGTATAAGAGATAATGAAAAAAATAAGAAAAACTTTTTATTTTTAACTAAAAATGAAAAAAATTTTTGATCTTTAACATTCAACAAAATCATAAGAGCAATTAAATATTCTAGTAAAATTAGTAATCCAGTTATTCTAATACTTATTAAGAAAGCAGTACATAAAGAAATTAAAAAAATACTTTTTAAATCTATCTTTTTTTCAAAATAGAATTTTTCAATAATATTAAATAAAAGATATGTTGAAATTACCCATACCGATAAAAACGGAATGTCTTTTCCATTGATTTGTGAATGTCCAAAAAAATAAGGATATAATAAAAATAAACTGAAACAAATTAGTGAAAAATTTTTATCATTTGAAATTTTATTGCATATTAGGTAAAAAAAATAACCTGCGGTAACAAAAGTAAGAAAAACAACTGCATGTCTTGATAGATAATATGATCCCTCTAAAGAAACCTCATTTATCCGACCTACTGTACCATGAATTAAAAATTGTATTGGTTGTGATATATAATGAAAAGCAATGCCATGATACCTATCAATATAATTTAATAAAATACTATAGTCCCCCTCGCCATTAAAAATGCTTTTTATAGCTTGAAAATTAATTCTCCAATTTTCTTGTTCGTGAAATTGATCGTGTGAAATTCCGTTAAACAAGGAAAGATATAAACCCGACAAGATATAAGTGAAAAATAGAATGCTAAATAAAATATCTTTATGTTTCATCTTTTAAAAAAAGATAATGAATAATCAAATTTCTTATTATTATCTTGAATAATATTCGATAACTAGGTTTGGTTCCATTGCTATCGGATAAGGAACCTCTTCAAATTTTGGAATTCTTACAAATTTAAATTTTTTATTTTTTTGGTCCATTTGTATGTATTCTGGTGTTTCTCTCTCTTTATTAGCTAAAGCTATATCAATTATTGCTAGTTGTTTAGATTTATCTCTTATTTCTATTGTGTCTTCCTCTTTTACTGAATAACTAGAAATATTTACTTTTTTTCCATTAACTTTAACATGACCATGATTTATTAATTGCCTTGCAGAAAATATTGTAGTGGCAAACTTTGCTCTATAGATAACCGCATCGAGTCTTCTTTCAAGTAAACCTATTAAATTTTCACTTGTGTCTCCTTTAAGCATACTTGCTTTTTTATAAATATTTCTAAATTGTCTTTCATTTATATTGCCATAATATGCTTTAAGTTTTTGTTTTGCCTGAAGTTGAATTCCATAATCAGATGGTTTTGAGGTTTTTGTTTGGCCATGCTGACCTGGTCCGTAAGCTCTAGTGTTAAAAGGGCTTTTAGGCCTCCCCCAAAGATTTACCTTTAATCTTCTATCAACTTTATGTTTAGAGTTTAATCGTTTAGTCATTTAATATTGGGCTTTATAAACTTACTCCTAATTTTGTCAATCAACGTTTTTTACCTAAACTTGCGAATACACTTGATAATATACGGGTTTCTTTATCAGAAAGATCCATCTTAAAGAAAATATTTCTCAAATTTTCTAACATTATTGATCGCTTTTCCTTTGGCCTAAAGAAATTTATCAAATCTAAATTTTTAACACATAAATTTACCATTAATTGAATATCTTTTTTTGAAGCAGATTTTACTTTTTTTGATTTATCAAATTTAGGATTTTTAAATTTGATTATACTAGAGACATATTGTGCAATAATAATTAAACTATGCGATAGATTAAGTGACTTAAAATTGGGATTTGTGGGTATTTGAAGTGTATAATTAGCATAACTTATTTCATTATTTGACAATCCAGATGCCTCAGATCCAAACAGAAAACCAATTTTTTTTTTAAAATTAATTTTTTTTAATTCTTCCAAATTGATATGTTTTATATTCTTATTTCTAAATCTTGCAGAGGTAGCGACAACAATATCAATGTTTTCAAGAGCATGCTCTAAATCTTGATAGACTTTGCTGTCATTAATTATATTTTTAGCGCCAACAGAAGTAGCTAAAATTTTGTCATTTGGAAAAATTGGTTTTGGATTAACTACAATTAATTTATTAAAATCAAAATTTTTAATAGCTCTAGCACAAGCACCAATATTTTCTGACAATTGAGGTTTGTGAAGAATAAAAGAGATATTGCTTTTACTCATCTATTTGCTTGCTGGAGCATTATCTTTAAAAAGTTTGTAATCTAAACTATCAACTAATGCTTTGAAAGAAGCTTCAATAATATTTGTGGACACTCCGATGGTAAACCAATTCTTGCCATTTGAGTCTGTACTTTCTATAGAAACTCGTGTAACAGCCTCTGTACCAGTATTTAAAATTCTTACTTTATAATCAACTAATCTCAAATCTTTTAAGTATTTTGAATATTTAGCTAATCGATCAACATTTTTTCTGATTGCGTTATCCAAAGCATTTACTGGACCATTACCCTCGCCTTCACAAATAATTTTTTCTCCGTCAACTTCTAATTGAGCTTTTGCTGATGAAATTATTTTTCCAGAAATATCTTTTTTTACTGAAACATCATACTCAGTAATCGAGATGTATCTGGGAATTTCACCAATTATTCTTCTAGCTAATAGTTCAAAAGAGGCATCAGCACCATCATAACTATAACCAATAAATTCTCTATCTTTTACTTCATTCAAAAGCTTTTTAATCTTTGGATCATTCTCATCGATATTAATATTTATAGTTTTTAATCTTGAAATTATATTTGATTTTCCAGACTGATCTGAAATTACTATGTTTCTGTTATTCCCTACACTTTCTGGGTTTATATGTTCATAAGTTTTTGGATCTTTTTGGACTGCAGAAACATGTAGTCCTCCTTTATGGGAAAAAGCAGCTGCTCCTACGTATGGTAAATGCATGTTTGGTTTTCGATTTAAAACTTCATCTAACAATCTCGAACATTCTGTTAAATTCTTAATGTTAGTAGATTTGATGCTTGTTTCATATTTAGATGAAAAATCTTTTTTTAAAAAAAATGTAGGGATTAATGACATTAAATTTGCATTTCCACACCTTTCTCCTAAACCATTAATTGTTCCCTGAACTTGACGAACTCCTGATAATACGGCAGCTAAAGTATTTGCAACCGCATTTCCTGTATCATTATGGGCGTGAATTCCTAAGTTTTTTCCTGGTATTACTTTAGTGACTTCACTAACTATTTGTGAAACTTCATGTGGAAGTGTTCCGCCATTAGTATCACACAGTATAACCCACCTAGCACCTTGATCATAAGCAGCTTTGATACAAGAAAGAGCATATTTTGAATTTGCTTTATAACCATCAAAAAAATGTTCTGCATCAAACATGAATTCTTTTTTTGCTTTAACGAAATGTTTGGCACTTTCAGTAATATTTTCTAAATTTTCATCATTTGTAATCCCTAAGGCAACATCAACGTGAAAATCCCATGACTTACCAACCAAACATACAGCAGAAGTGCTTGAATTCATAAGTGCTGATAAACCTGTATCGTTTTCTGCACTTCGTCCTGATCTCTTAGTCATACCAAAAGATGTAAGTATTGAATTTTTAAAGTCATGTTTCTTTTGAAAAAACTCTGTATCAGTTGGATTAGCTCCAGGCCAACCTGCCTCAATATAGTCTACACCTAGATTATCCAAAGCTAAGGCAATTTTTTCTTTATCTTCTATAGAAAAGTCAACACCTTGCGTTTGAGCTCCGTCTCTTAGAGTTGTGTCAAAAATGTATAATTTTTCTTTGCTCATCTAAATTTCCAGATTGTTTTACCATCTTTATCCTCTATTAAAACACCTTTGTCTAAAAGCTCATCTCTAATTCTATCAGCTTCTTTGTAGTTCTTATTTTCTCTAGCCTTATTTCTTAAACTAAGCATATTTTCGATTTCAGATACTGTTATAGAGATTCTTATCTTTTTAAAATTATTCCATTCATCATTATTTTCATTCATTAAACCAATAAATTTGCATGCTGAAATGAATAAGTCTACATTCTCACCTTTGTTAGCTTTTTCATACAACTTGTGAAGATTTGCAATATATCCTGGGGTGTTTAGATCTTCATACAAAGGTTTTAAAATTTCGTCTAAAACTTTTACAGTTTGTATATTTGGTGAGAATACTTTGTACCATTTATCTAAAGTGTTTTCACAATCTTTTAATAATTTATCAGTCCAATCTAATGGTTGTTTATAATGTGCACTCATTAAAGCCAATCTTATTATTTGGCCACTAAATTTATTTCTGAAATCTTTTATCTTTAAAATATTGCCTTGAGACTTAGCCATCTTTTCATTAGACATTGTAATAAAAGCATTGTGAACCCAATAATTTGCAAAAACTTTTGTGTCATTCGCACACCTAGATTGGGCTATTTCATTTTCATGATGAGGAAAAATTAAGTCTATTCCTCCTCCGTGGATATCAAATTCGTTTCCTAAAAATTTCTTTGACATAGCTGAACACTCTAAATGCCAACCTGGTCTGCCTTTTCCCCAAGGTGAATCCCAAGCTGGCTCATCATTACCTGATGGTTTCCATAATACAAAATCTTCTGAGTTTTTTTTATTATCACTTATTTCCACTCTTGCTCCAGCAACTAAATCCGCTAAATTTTTATTTGATAATTTTCCGTAGTCAGAAAATTTTCTGACCTCAAAATAAACATGTTTTTTATTCTCATATGCAAATCCTTTTTTTATCAAATCATTAATCATCTCTATCATTAGATTAATATGTTCAGTTGCTTTTGGCTGATAAGTGGGATTTTCACAATTTAAAAACTCACAATCTTTCAGAAAACTAGCGGTTACTTTTTCCGTAAGCTCTTTTGTTGAAATTTTTTGCTCTTGAGAAGATTTGATTATCTTATCATCAATATCAGTTATATTTCTTACATAAGTTACTTTTGAAAAATTATTCTTTAGCAATTTAAATAAAATATCAAAAATTACTAATGGCCTGGCGTTTCCAATATGTGGATCATCATAAACTGTCGGTCCACAAACATACATCCTTACATTTGCTTTTTCTTTTGGGGTAAAAAGCTCTTTTTTATTACTTAAATTATTTGTTAAAAAAATATCCATATTCATTGATTAAGAAATATACCTTATTTGTAGATTTGTTAATCTAATTGATTAATTTGGAATCTTACAAACTGGAATTGGCTCCATTTTATGCAAGTTTTGATTTCGAATTTTTTCGTATTGTCCTCTATGGGGTGAGTTTGGATTGGCCATAGCATCTTCAAGTTCTACATATTTAAAACCTAATTGACCCTCATCTGTTCTTCCATCGTCCCATAGACCATCTGTAGGTGGAGCATCTATTATTTCCTTCAATATACCAAGCTCCTTTCCTAACTCCCATACCTCTGTTTTATTACAGTCTGCAATTGGAGATATATCAACTCCACCATCACCATATTTTGTATAAAAACCAACACCAAAATCCTCCACTTTGTTTCCGGTTCCCACAACTATACCTTTGTTAGCAGCCGCAACTTGATAAAGCGTAGTCATTCTTAGCCTAGCCCTTGAATTAGCAAAGCCATGCTCATTATCAAACTTATTTAAAGTAGATGAAAATGTCTCAAATAATTTGTCTAGACTTAAAGTATGTGCTTCAACGTTTTTAAATTTTTTAACTAACCATTCTTGATGTTTTAAACTTAAGTCGTGTTGACTTTCTTTTTGTTTAATTGGCATAGTTAGAACAATTGTTTTTAACCCAGTCATAGCACTTAAAGTACTTGATACAGAAGAATCTATTCCACCAGATATACCAATAATTAGAGACTGTGCCTTAGTGGGCATTTGATCAACGTAATTTTTGATCCAATTTGAAATATATTCTATTTTTTCTGATGGGCTCATATAATCCTATATAATAACCTTACCTTATAAAACAATGGCTTAAGATGCCGCTTGAATAGCATTTTTGGAATAGCTGCTATTCTTTTTAATCTCATCTGAAATTAAAAAAGCTAGTTCTAATGCTTGATCTGCATTTAATCTAGGGTCACAGTGTGTGTGATATCTGCTTGATAAATCTTGATCTTGAATATTTTTTGCACCTCCAGTGCATTCAGTTACGTTTTGACCAGTCATTTCGATATGCAATCCTCCAGCATAAGACCCTTCACTTTGATGCACTGCAAATACGTCCTTAACTTCTTTTAAAACATTATTGAAACGTCTTGTTTTATAACCTGTTGTTGATTTTATAGTATTTCCATGCATCGGATCACATGACCAAATTACATTAACACCTTCTTTTTTAATTCCCCTAATAAGTTTTGGTAAATATTTTTCAACACTATCATGACCAAATCTTGATATTAAGGTAATTTTACCTTTTTCATTTTTTGGATTTATCAAATTACAGATCTTTACAATTTCATCAGGTTTACTAGTCGGTCCACATTTAATTCCAATGGGATTTTCTATCCCTCTACAATACTCAACATGACCTCCTTCTAATTGTCTTGTTCTGTCACCGATCCAAACAAAATGCGCTGAAGTTGCATGGTGTTCGCCCGTTGTTGAGTCGATCCTTGTCATACTTTCTTCAAAAGGCAAATGTAATGCTTCATGAGATGTCCAAAAATTTACTGTCTTAAGTCTTCTGTTAAATTCTGAATTAATTCCACAAGCATCCATAAATGCTAAAGCATCTGCAATCTTATCCTCTAGTTCTTTAAATTTTTTTGCTTGAGGACTTTTTTTAATATATCCCAAATTCCATAAGTGAACCTTTTTTAAATCTGCAAATCCACCATGCGAGAATGCTCTTAAAAGATTTAATGTTGAAGCTGATTGAGAGTAAGCTCTAAAAAGTCTTTTAGGATCATGTTTTCTAGCCTTCTCGCTAAATTCTATTCCATTTACATTGTCACCAAGATAACTAGGAAGTTCTACATCACCTTGTTTTTCGGTAGGAGCACTTCTTGGTTTTGCAAACTGTCCTGCGATCCTTCCAAGCTTTATGACTGGTAATGAGGCTGAATAAGTTAATACTAAAGACATTTGTAGAATAACTTTAAAAGTATCTCTTATATTATCAGGATTAAATTCAGCAAAACTTTCAGCACAATCTCCGCCTTGAAGTAAAAATGCTTTTCCATCAACTACTTCTGCTAATTGTTGTTTTAGATGTCTTGTTTCACCAGCAAATACAAGTGGAGGAAAAGTTTTCATTTTATTTAAAACTTGATCCAATTCTTTTTTATCCAGATATTCTGGAATATGTTTGACTGGATATTTTCTCCAACTATTAATTTTCCAATTTTTCATGTTCAACTCACGATTGTTGTATCAGAGTTTTCTTATTATTCAACGGTTACAGATTTAGCTAAATTTCTAGGCTTATCTATATCTAATCCTTTTTTTAAAGCCGAATAATAAGCTAGTTTTTGGAGCGGTATAGTTAGAAGGAATGGTAAAAGATCCTCATTTGTACTCTCAACTTCAATTGTTTCCCAAATATTTTCAGAAATAATTTCATCACTGCTTTTATTTGTAATTAATAAAACTTTCGCTCCTCTAGCGATTACTTCCTGCATATTTGAAATTGTTTTTTTGTAATAATTATCTCTTGGAGCTAAGACTACTACTGGCATACCCTCCTCAATTAAAGCCAAAGGTCCATGTTTCATTTCGCCTGCTGGATAACCTTCAGCATGCACATAAGATAATTCCTTCAATTTTAATGCACCTTCTAATGCAATAGGATAAGAGAAGCCTCTACCTAAAAACATAGATCCTTTTGCATCATTAAAAGTGCTAGACACATTTTGGATTTTATTGTCTGTTAATAAAGTTTTTTCGATCAATTTAGGTAATTCTTTTAAATCATTTAATTTTTTGGAAAGTTCTTTGTTTTCTAAATCGCCTCTTAATAATGCCAGTTTCAAGGCTAAAATGTACAATATAAGAATTTGACCTAAGAAAGCTTTGGTAGAAGCAACCCCGATTTCGGTGCCACAATGAATAGGTAGAACAAACTCTGAATCTCTAGCTATAGAGCTTTCAATAACATTAACTACAGCGCAAGTTTTCATACTATTTTTCTTACATAAATCTAAGGCTGCATAAGTATCTGCTGTTTCCCCAGATTGAGAAACGAAAACATACAAGGTATCTTTTTTAAATCTATTTTTCCTGTATCTAAATTCAGAGGCAATATCGACATTAACGTCAAGAGAGGTTAATTCCTCAAACCAATATTTAGCCATCAAACATGAATGGTAAGCTGTACCACAACCAATTAAAGTAACCGCAGAAATTTCATTTTTTTTCCATGGAATATTATAAATATTTATATTGTTATTAGCTGAATCAATATATTCCTTTATTCCATTTTTAAGAGTAATTGGCTGTTCTTCAATTTCTTTAGCCATAAAATGTTTATAATCACCTTTGTCATATTTTTCATCTTCACTTGATAATTCTAAAACTTTTTTGTTAATCTTAGTTCCATCTTCACTAAAAAATTCAACATGATCTTTTTTAATAACACAAAATTCTCCATCATTAAGATAAGTAATTTTGTTTGTCATTGACTTTAGAGCATAAGAGTCTGATCCTAAATAATTTTCGTTTGGACCATAACCAACTGCCAAAGGTGAGCCTCTTCTTGCACCCACAATTAAATCAGGTTGGTCTTTAAATATTATTCCCAAAGCAAAACTTCCATGAAGGGCTTTCAAAGTTTTCTTTATCGAATTAACAATATTTTCTGTTTTTAAATTTTCTGTGATTAAATGAACTATCACTTCAGTATCAGTTTGAGATTTAAACTTGTGACCTTTACTTACTAAAAATTTCTTTAACAAAGTTGAATTTTCAATAATACCATTATGAACAACTGAAACATTTTGTGATGAGTGTGGATGTGCATTTATACTATTTGGTAATCCATGAGTAGCCCATCTTACATGTCCAATACCAATATTACCTTCCATATTTTGAACTAAGGAATTTTTTTCAAGATTTTTTACTCTACCCTCCGATTTAATTTCGTTAATAAATCCATTCGAGAGAGTTGCAATTCCAGCTGAGTCATACCCTCTATATTCGAGTTTTTTTAAAGAGCTAATAATTGTAGCCGAGACTGACTTATTACTATTGATACCTATAATTCCACACATAATTATTTCTTTTTATAATTTCTCACTTCAGTTTGTAAACTTCTAGTTAATGCTAATGACTTTTTTCTTACATTTTTTGTTATCACTGATCCAGCTCCAACCACACTACTTGCTCCAATAATTATGGGAGCCACTAAGGAAGAATTAGATCCGATAAATACATTATCTTTTATGTTTGTTCTGTTTTTGTTTATCCCATCGTAATTACATGTAATAGTTCCAGCACCTACATTGACAGATTTTCCAATTTTACTGTCGCCTATATATGAAAGATGACTTACTTTTGATTTTTTTCCAATAGTACTTTTTTTAATTTCAACAAAGTTGCCTACTTTAGAGCCTTCTTTAAGAATTACTCCTGGTCTTATTCTAGCATAAGGTCCTATATCAACTTTGTTTTCTATTCTACAATTTTCTAAATGTGAAAAAGATTTGATTGTTACATTATTACCAATTTTTACTTTTGGTCCAAAAACTACATAAGGCTCTATGGTTACATTTTTTCCAATTTTAGTATCTTTTGAAAAATAAATTGTCTCTGGCCCCAACATTTTAACACCAGACTTTAAAAATTTATTTCTCAGTCTGTTTTGTTGTTTTTGTAAATTTAATTGCTTCATCTAGTAAATTCTTTATATTAAGTATATATTTTTCTTAATTCACAAAATATTTCTTAAAAATACTTTTGATTATGGCACAACAATACACAATTCTTTTTGATTTAGATGGTACTCTTGTCGATACAGCACCTGATTTAATGCGTGCACATAATCACGTAATGAAAAAATTTGGTTATCCTACAAAATCAACCAATGAGATAAGAAATTTAGTTGGCCAAGGTGCTGGAGCCATGCTTGGAAGATCTATTTGGGGTCAAGCAAAAAAAGAATTTAGTAAAGTGCAAGATGAAAAAGTTAAGAAAGACATGGTTAACGACTTTGTTGATTTTTACGGAAAAAACATTGTAAATGAAAGTACTCTTATAAAAGGCGTAAAAGAATTTTTATCTTGGTGTAAAAAAAGAAAAATTTCAATGGGTGTTTGTACTAATAAACAAGAACATCTAGCGATTGATCTTTTAAAAAAAATTGGTATTTACAATTTTTTTGATTATGTCGCTGGTCATAATACATTTCAATATTGTAAACCAGACCCAAGACACTTAACCTCTGTAATAGAAATATTAGGTGGTGACATCAAAAAATCTTTAATGATAGGTGATAGTGAAACAGATGCTAATGCAGCACAAAATGCTGGAATACCTGTTATCTTATTAGAAGATGGCTACACAGAAAAGAATACAAGCGAAATATATCACAATCACTTAATAAAAGACTTTGTGGGTATTGAAAAAATTGTATTAAGATATCTTTAATATTGATTATTTTTTTTTAACTATTAAAAACAATTTCGAAAGTTAGGAGTTTTTTTGATAGTACATAAAGTAAAAGTTTATCCATCTAAAATTCATCTTCCAAAGAAAAACCAGCTTGCTTGGAAAATAGCAGAGATAGCTAGTGATAATGCAAAATTAAGTGGGGATGCAATTGAAATGGTTATTAATAGAATTATTGATAATGCTTCAGTAGCAATTGCATCTTTAAACAGACGTCCTGTAATTTCATCGCGAGAAATGGCGCTCAAACATTCTAGAAAAAATGGTGCTACTTTATTTGGTGTAAATAAAAAATTAAAATTTGATTGTGAATGGGCTGCTTGGTCTAATGGTACTGCAGTAAGAGAACTAGATTTTCATGATACGTTTTTAGCTGAAGACTATAGTCATCCTGGAGACAACATACCTCCACTTATAAGTGTTGCACAACAAAAGAAGAAAAGTGGTTTAGATCTTTTAAGAGGAATTATCACTGCATATGAAGTTCAAGTAAATTTAGTAAAAGGAATTTGTTTACACAAACATAAAGTTGATCATATTGCTCACTTGGGTCCTAGTGTGGCTGCTGGTCTTGGAACAATGTTAAGATTAAATACAGAAACAATTTATCAAGCAATTCAACAAGCCTTGCATACAACTGTATCAACAAGACAATCAAGAAAAGGAGAAATTTCCAGTTGGAAAGCTTATGCTCCAGCTCATGCAGGAAAACTTGCAATAGAAGCAGTTGATAGGGTGATGCGAGGTGAAGGAGCTCCAAGCCCAATATATGAGGGAGAGGATAGTGTGATAGCGAGAATATTAGATGGAAAAAAAGCACTTTATAGTGTTCCATTACCCAAAAAAGGAGAGATCAAAAAAGCAATACTTGAAACTTATACAAAAGAATATTCTGCTGAATATCAGTCTCAAGCTTTAATTGATTTAGCAAAAAAACTTAAAAAAAAAATTTCAAATTTAAATCTAATAAAAAAAATTGATATCTATACTAGTCATCATACTCATTACGTGATTGGAACGGGTGCTAATGATCCTCAAAAAATGGATCCTTATGCTAGTAGAGAAACCTTAGATCACTCTATTATGTATATTTTTGCTGTAGCTTTAGAAGATGGTAGCTGGCATCATGTAAAATCTTATACAAAAGAAAGAGCGAAAAGAAAAAGTACGATTAAGATTTGGCAATCAATTAAAACCCACGAGGATAAAAAATGGACTAAAAAGTATCATGACCCAAACCCAAAAAAAAAATCATTTGGTGCTAAAGTAGTAATCACACTTAAAAGCGGTAAGAAAATAACAGAACAACAAGACAAAGCCGATGCCCATCCTTATGGCTCAAGACCATTTAAAAGACAAAATTATATAAATAAATTTTTAACTTTGACAGAGAGTATTTTAAGTAAAAAAGAAAGTGATAGATTTTTAAAAACAGTGCAAAATCTTAAAAAATTGAAGCCAGGTGAACTTGATAAATTGAATATTGAAGTAAGAAAAAGTAAATTAAAAAAAAATTTAAAAAAAGGGATTTTTTAATGCATTTCGTCGAAAAAGAACCTCCTCAAAAAAGAATTGACTTTAATAATAAGCTTAAATCAAAAAAAATTTTAAGAGTTCCTGGGGCTTTCAATCCCCTAACAGCAAAATTAATTGAGGAAATTGGTTATGATGCTGTTTATGTTTCAGGTGGAGTAATGGCAAATGATCTTGGTTTCCCAGATATAGGTTTAACGACATTACAAGATGTTAGTACACGTTCATACTTAATTTCAAGAGTTACAAATCTTCCAACTATTGTCGATATTGATACAGGTTTTAAATCTTGTAAAGAAACGATTGAAACTTTTGAAGAGTTTGGAATTTCTGCAGTGCACTTGGAAGATCAAATTGAAAGAAAAAGATGTGGTCATTTAGATAATAAAGAATTAATAACTACTGACTCCATGGTTAAAAAAATTAAGGAATGTGTTTCAGCTAGAAAAGATGAAAATTTTAAAATTATCGCAAGGTCTGACGCAAAAAGTGTTGAAGGAATTGATAAAATGATTGAAAGATGTAAAGCCTATATAGATGCAGGTGCTGAAATTATTTTTCCAGAAGCTCTTCAAGATGAAAAAGATTTTGAAAAAGTAAGAAAAAAATTATCGTGTTATTTACTGGCAAATATGACTGAGTTTGGTAAATCGAAATTATTTAATTATAAAGAGCTTGAAAACTTTGGTTATAATATTGTTATTTATCCAGTAACGACACAGAGATTGGCCATGAAAAATGTTGAAGATGGATTAAGGGACATTTATGCAAATGGACATCAAAATAATATTATTGATAAAATGCAAACCAGAAAAAGACTTTATGAACTTGTCGATTACGAAAAATATAACAGTTTAGATGAAAAAATTTATAATTTTAGCACTGAGGGGCATGAATAATGACGGATGAAATAAAAAAAGGTTTATTAGGCATAGTAGTAGATGAGACAGAAGTATCTAAGGTAATGCCAGAAATTAATTCTCTTACTTACAGAGGATATGCGGCGCAAGATTTATGTGAATATTGTAGATTTGAAGAAGTAGCTTATTTAATTTTAAATAAAGATTTACCGAACTCAATCCAACTTAGAAAATTTGAAAAAGAGGAAAAAACAAATAGAGACCTATCAACCGATTTATATTCCATAATAAAACGTATGCCAAAAAAATCACATCCAATGGATGTTGCGAGAACTGCGGTAAGTATATTGGGGTTGGAAGATAAAGAAACTACAGACTCATCCCCAGAAGCAAATATGAGAAAAGCCATTAGAATTTTAGCCAAAACACCCACGGCTCTTGCTGCATTTTATAGACTTAGAAAGGGAAAAAAGATAATAAAGCCAAAAAAAGATTTAAGTATTGCTGAGAACTTTTTTTACATGTGTTTTGGTAAAGTTCCTCAAAAAGAAATAGTTAAAGCATTCGATGTATCATTAATATTATATGCAGAGCATAGTTTTAATGTTTCAACATTCACAGCAAGAACAATCACATCAAGTTTATCAGATATACATGGTGCCATAACAGGAGCTATTGCCAGTTTAAAAGGTCCATTACACGGTGGCGCCAATGAGGAAGTTATGCACATGATGAATAAGATCAAAAAACCAGAAAATGCCTTAAAATGGATTAATGATGCTTTAAAAAATAAAGAAGTTGTTATGGGATTTGGTCATAGAGTTTATAAATCTGGAGATTCTAGAGTTCCAACAATGAGAAAATATTTTGCAAAAGTTGCTAAGATTAAGAAGGATAAAAAGTTTGAAAAAATTTATGACATAGTTGAAAAAGTAATGATTGATAGAAAAAATATTCATCCTAATGTTGATTATCCAACAGGTCCTACGTATCATCTAATGGGTTTCGATACAGACTTTTTCACACCCATTTTTGTAATTTCAAGAATAACTGGTTGGTCTGCACATATTATGGAACAACATGCAGCAAATAAATTGATCAGACCTCTTGCAAGTTATAAAGGTAACCAACATAGAAAAGTTGTTCAGCTTAATCAAAGATAACTGATAATTTTCTCCGGATCAGGTCTTTTTCTTTCACTAGGCTCTTCAGTTTTGTGACCGATATATATAAAACCTGATATCTTATCTTTATTTTTTCGAGCCCCCAGATATTCTAGCATTTTATTGTTATAAGCATACCATTCAGTCAACCACTGAGAGGCATATCCAAGAGATTGAGCACAAGATAATAAATTCATGCATACTGCTCCTGAAGATAATATCATTTCCCACTCTGGTATTTTTGATTGTTCTACTGGAGTGGATAAAACAGCTATGACCAAAGAAGCTCTTTGTAATCTTTTAGATTCTATTTCAAGTTGGGTTTTGTTTGCATTTGGATTTTCTTTTTTAAATTCACTTAAAATAATTTCCTCATCAATAAATTTTAATTTTTCACCTCTTATTACTTTTATTGTCCAAGGATTTAGTGCTCCGTGATCTGGTACTCTAATACCAGCTGATAAAATTTTTTTTAAATCCTCATCTGGAACTGTTTTTGCCAACATCTTTCTAGCAAGTACAGATCTTCTTTTCTGGAAAAAATTAGTTTCCATTTATGATTTAAAGATTTTATTTTTAACTAAAAGCTTCTACCCAGGTTCCTTGTGTCGATGCTTTTGAGTACTCTGTTGCACGTCCTTCAAAGAAGTTCATGTGCTCAACTGCATTCAACATAGTATCGAGCCATCCGAGAGGATTTTTTTGGACGTCGTAAATAGGCTCTAAACCTAATTGAACTAACCTTCTATTACCAATAAATCTAATATAATCCTTAACTTCTTGAGCCGTTAATCCTTCCATTGGACCCATCTCAAAAGCTAAATCAATAAAAGCATCCTCGTGAGAGATAATCGTTCTGCACGCTTCATAAAGTTCTTTTTTTAATTTTGGTGTCCAAATTTCAGGATTTTCTTTTATAAATTCTTTGAAAATTCTAATCATTGAATTACAGTGAAGAGTCTCATCTCTAACTGACCAAGTAACAATCTGGCCCATACCTTTAAGTTTATTATGTCTTGGAAAGTTTAACAGTATTGCAAAACTTGCGAATAATTGTAAACCTTCTGTAAATGCACTGAACACCGCAACTGTTTTTGCAATATCTTCTTTTGAATTTACATTAAAGCCTTGCATATAATCATATTTATCTTTCATCTCTTTGTATTTCATAAAAGCTGAGTATTCAGATTCAGGCATACCAATCGTATCTAATAAATGAGAATAAGCAGCTACGTGAACTGTTTCCATTGCAGCAAAGGCTGTCATCATCATTAAAACTTCTGTTGGTTTAAAAACAGTTGTGTAGTGTCTCAAATAACAGTTGTTAACTTCAACATCAGCTTGAGTAAAAAATCTAAAAATTTGTGTAACTAAATTTTTTTCTGGTTGTGATAAATTTTTTTGCCAGTCTCTTACATCATCACCAAGAGGAACTTCTTCTGGTAACCAATGAATTCTTTGTTGAGTTAGCCACGCATCATAGCACCAAGGATATCTAAAAGGTTTATACACCGGGTTTTCTACTAATAAGCCCATTTTTTTTGGTTGAATTATTTCTTTCTTATCTGTTTTAATCTTTTCTTTTACTGACATGATAGACACTCCTCATATTCTGGTTGATCGTTAGTTTGTTTATTTTTAGATTTATATACATTGGCTGTAATATCAGTTGACTGAGCATTATTGATATTTTCAGCTCGTTGAATTGATTTTGATCTACAATAGTAAAGGCTTTTCAAACCTTTTTTCCATGCATCAAAATGAATTCTATGTAATTCTTTTTTGTGAACATCAGCTGGTAAGAACAAGTTAACTGATTGTGCTTGAGAAATAAATGGTGTTCTATCTCCACTAAGCTCGATAATCCATTTTTGATTTAATTCAAAAGCTGTTTTGAAAACATCTTTTTCTAAGTCAGTCAAAAAATCTAAATGTGAAACTGAACCTTGATTGGTTGTAATTGTAGACCAAGTCTCGTCATCATTTTTGCCGTGACTTTCTAAAATCTCTTCTAAGTATCGATTTCTGACATTGAAAGAACCTGATAAGGTTTTATGAGTGTAGCTATTAGCTGCTATAGGTTCAACTCCTGGTGAAGCACCTCCACAAATAATAGAAATCGATGCTGTTGGCGCTATTGCAGTTTTGTTGGAAAATCTTTCTTGAAATCCGTACTCTGCAGCATCTGGGCAAGCACCTCTTTCTTCTGCTAAGTCTTTTGAGGCTTGATTGACTTGTTCATCTATTCTTTTAAATATCTTTTTGTTCCAAGCTTTTGCCATTACAGACTCAAGTGGAATTCTATGTTTTTGTAAAAAAGAATGAAAACCCATTACTCCGAGTCCAACACTTCTTTCTCTTTCAGCAGAATATTTTGCATCTCTAAATTGTTCTGGTGCTTTATTAATGAAATCAGACAAAACATTGTCTAAAAATCTCATCACATCTCCAATCATATTAGGATCATCTTTCCAATCATCATACTTTTCTAAATTTAAAGAGGATAGACAACAAACAGCTGTTCTATCTCTTCCATCTTTATCAATTCCTGTTGGTAAAGTTATTTCGCTACAAAGATTAGAAGTTTTAACAGTAAGATTTGCTAATTTGTGATGTTGTGGAATTTGTCTATTAACAGTATCGATATAAATTATGTAAGGCTCTCCTGTTTCTATTCTTGCTGTTAATAATCTTATCCATAAATTTCTTGCAGATATAGTTTGTTGAATGGTGCCGTCAGCTGGACTTTTCAGTGCCCACTGTTCATCATTTTCAACAGCTCGCATAAAGGCGTCTGAAACTAAAACACCATGATGTAAATTTAAAGCTTTTCTATTTGGATCACCGCCCGTGGGTCTTCTCATCTCCATAAATTCTTCTATTTCTGGATGATCAACTGGAAGATAACAAGCAGCTGAGCCCCTTCTTAAAGACCCTTGACTAATAGCCATTGTTAAAGAGTCCATAACTTTAATAAATGGTATTATACCAGAAGTTTTTCCAACCTTACCTATTTTTTCTCCGATCGATCTTAAGTTACCCCAATAACTTCCTATACCTCCGCCTTTGGCTGCTAGCCAAACATTTTCACTCCATAAATCCAAGATACCACCCAAACTATCGGATGCTTCATTTAAAAAACAAGATATTGGTAATCCTCTTTTTGTTCCACCGTTTGACAAAACTGGTGTTGCTGGCATAAACCATAAATTACTGATGTAGTTATAAATTCTTTGAGCATGTAAATTATCATCTGCATATGTACTCGCCACTCTAGCAAATAAATCTTGAAAGGACTCATTATGTCCTAGATACCTATCTTGTAGTGTTGCTTTTCCAAAATCTGTTAGATTAGAATCTTTGGAACGATCAATTTTAATAATGATGCCTTTATCATTTTGAAAAAGTTCGGTTTCATTACTTAATGAAAATAAGTCAGGTCTATTATCTTTCGAGACCTCTTTTACATCTGGGCTATATTCGGAGACAGCTTTCTTTAGGGCTTGAGACAGAATTTTGTTCATATTTTATGTATTATAATTAGTTATTTAGCGAAAACAACTATATGTTGTGTGCGCTGGATATTGATATACTATATAATCAATAAATCAATAGAACATTTATAGAACAACATAAAAAAAATTCAACTATAAAAATGAAAAAAATGTAAGTAATTAACAGCATGAATCAATCATTAAAAATAGATCCTTACGGCTTTAGAGAATATGACGCACGATGGCTTTATGAAAAAGATATCAACTCTATTGGAATCACTAATCTTGGTAAGGGATTAGGAACACAAATAATTAAACACACCAATAAAAAAAACCCAAGAGTAATAGTTGGTCATGATTATAGATCCTATAGCGAAGATATCAAAATATCATTAAAAAAAGGTTTAATCTCTACGGGATGTTTTGTCGAGGATATAGGGCTCTCATTATCACCAATGGTTTACTTTGCTCAATTTGAATTAAATGCTGATGCAATAGCAATGGTTACTGCTAGTCATAATGAAAATGGTTGGACTGGAGTAAAAATGGGTATTAAAAAAGGGTTAACGCATGCTCCAGAAGAAATGACTGAATTAAAAGATATTACGTTAAATGAAAAATTTATCTCTGGAAATGGTGAAGAAAAAGAAATTAAGAACTTCCAAGAAATTTATAAAAAAAACCTTACCTATAAAAAAAGGATAAATAAAAAGATAAAAGCAGTTGTAGCTTGTGGAAATGGAACTGCAGGAATTTTTGCTCCAGATATTTTACGAAAGATTGGTTGCGAAGTTATAGAATTAGACTGTGATTTAGACTGGAGTTTTCCAAAATATAATCCAAATCCAGAAGATCTAAAAATGCTTGAAGAAATAACTAAAGCTGTAAAAGAAAATAAAGCAGATATTGGCTTTGGTTTTGATGGAGATGGAGATAGAGTTGGGGTGATTGACAATAATGGTAATGAAATATTTTCAGATAAAATAGGCCTATTAATTGCTAGAAATTTATCAAAAAAATATAAAAATTCAAAATTTGTAGTTGATGTGAAATCAACAGGTCTTTTTAAAAATGATGAAATATTAAGCAAAAATAAATGTAAAACAATTTATTGGAAAACAGGTCACTCCCACATCAAAAGAAAAGTAAATTTCGAAAAAGCACTTGCAGGATTTGAAAAAAGTGGGCATTTCTTTTTTAATCAACCTATTGGGTATGGATACGATGATGGAATAAATTCCGCTATTCAAGTTTGCAATTTGTTAGATAATCAAGAAAAACAAATGAGCGAATTAATAAATGAACTACCGAAAACTTTTCAATCACCTACAATGGCACCTTTTTGTCAAGATAATGAAAAATATAAAGTTGTAGATAATATTATCCAACAAATTGAAAAAATTAAAAATAAAAAAATAAAAATCGACAATCAAGAAATAAAAGAAATATTAACTGTGAATGGTATTAGGTTTTCTTTTGAAGACGGATCATGGGGTCTTGTTAGAGCATCATCTAATAAACCTTCACTTGTTGTCGTTACTGAGAGTCCGACTTCAGATGAAAGAAAAATAGAGATATTTAGATTTATAGATAAATTGTTAGATGAAACTGGAAAAATTGGCGACTATGATCAAAAAATATAATTAATTATTTTTTATTTTCTTCAACTTCACTTGTATCAATATTTTCATCTTTTTTTAAATTGTTTTCATTGTCTTGATCAAGTGAATTATCGCTATAAAATTTTTTGATTAATTCATCTTCTTTTCTTTTTTGTTCCTGATCAAATTTATCTTCCCATTCTTTAATTCTTCTATTTTCCTCTTTAATTCTCTCTTCTTCCTCCTGTTTATGCTTAAGAGCAATAGCCCTCTCCTCTTCTATTTTTCTTTGTTCCTCTTCTTCTTTTCTCAAAGCTTCAGCTTTTTCTCTTTGCTCCTTTTCTAGTAAAATTCTCTCCTGTTCAGCAACTTTAATCTTTTCTTCTTTTTGTTTAAGCTCTTCTTCTTTAGCTCTTTGATTAGCTTGCTCTTTTAAAAGTTGTCTCTCAATATCCTGCTGTCTATCAATTTCCAATTGTCTCAATCTGTTTTCAGTCTCTCTTAATTTCTCCTCTTCATATTTTAGTTTTCTAGCTGCTTCACGAATTTTTTGCTCTTCATCAAGTCTTTTTTGTCTTTCTATCTCTTTGAGTCTATTTTTCTCTTGTCTTTCTTTTTCTTTTTCTTCCCTAATCTTTTGAGCTTCAATTTCCTTAGCTTTAATTGCTTCTTCCCTAACTTTAATTTTCTCTTCCCTTGCTCTTTGTCTTTCCAGTATTTTTAGTCTTAATTCTTCCTCTCTAAGTCTTTGAGCATCCTCTCTTAATTTTCTGGTTTCTTCGTCTTTAATTTTTTGTTGCTCTAATTTAATTCTTTTTTCCTCTATTTTTTTTCTTTTTTCCTCATTCTTTCTGATTTGTTTCTCATTATCGATAATTAATTTTTTTTGAGCTATTATTTGACGTTTTTCATCTCTAATTTTTCTTATTTTTTCTTTTTGTGCTTGTTTTTTCTGCCTCTGAAATTCTTTTTTTTCATCTAAAATTCTTTTTTTCTCTAATCTTTTTTTTTCTTTATCCCTCTCTTTTTTGAAAGTATCGTAAAAATTACCAATTTTATTTTTAGTATCTTCAATTACAGCAGCAGGATTTATTTTTAATTTAGGTAAACTTAAATTTTTTGGAACTAAAGCTTTTATACTATCTGCACCCAAATTATTTTTTCTTTTAATTTTTTTAGGGCTCATACAAAATGTTAACAATTTTAAGTAAATTAAAAATATTACTAGTGTTTATAATGAGCTTTTAAAAATGGGATATTCTTGAAAAATTCAAAAAAAATTTTTTTTTTTTATGAATTTCAATTGAAGCGTGTATTTTTATTTTTTTTTAAATTAATTTTCAATTACAATTTTAAAGAATCTGATAATAGCAGCAAATATTTTATGATTAAAAATTTATTTTTTCTTTTATGTTTCTTTCTTCTAACAAATTGTGTGACTAATAGTTCTGCTTTGCTAGGACCCATAATTACTGGAGCGAGAACTGGTAGTATTTATCAAGCTTCACTTTCTTACGGTTCAGGAAAAATCATGAATGAATTTAAGAAAAATAAAATATTTTCGAAACCACTGTATTTTCAATCTATGAAAACTAATGTTGAAAAAGAACCGGTCATTTTATTAACATACGCTGTTGATAAAATAAAAATATCTGAGGTTTTGGAGCCAGAACCCCTACCTTAAAAAATTTCAATTATTACGAGTTTTTAATATATAAAAGAATCACATATTATCATGACGGGTGGTAGAGGGAGACTGAAACCACCCCAACCTTATAGTTTGAAAAACTCTAGCAAAAATTTAATAGAAACAATTAATAAAAAAATTCCAAATATTTTACTAATTTTATTCTTATCTATTGAGTGAACTGTTTTTGCCCCTATACGAGCCATAAAAGTAGTAATTGGAATAAATATTAAAAAGGCAGGAATATTTAGAAAACCTAAACTCATTGGTAGATTTGTTTTTAGATAACTTCCAGTCATTAAAAAACCTAAAGCTCCAAAAACAGCAATCAAAAAACCTATAGCAGCGGCACTCCCTATTGCTCTATTTATTGAATAACCAAAAAATTTTAAAATTGGTACATTCATAATAGCACCTCCTATTCCCATAGGGGCAGATATAAAACCTACAATAAATCCCAATATTATTTTTAGATATAGCTTTATGTTAATAACAATATTTTTCTCTTTTTCTTTTAATAACAATAAATAAATACCCAAGATAAAAATAACGATTGAAAAAAATAAGACTAAAGATTTTGTCTTTAAGCTTGCTGCAAATATTGTTCCTATAATCACTCCAAAAATCACAAAAATTCCATAACTTTTAACTATATCAAAATCTACTGCTTTAAACTTATGGTGAGTTAAAACTGATGCTATTGATGTTGGTATAATTATTGCAAAAGAGGTCCCAACAGCCAAATGCATTAAATATTTTTGATCAAATCCTAGGTTTTCAAAAATATAATAAAGAAATGGAACTGTTATTAATCCTCCTCCAATTCCAAAAAGTCCCGCTACAAAGCCAACCATAATAGCTGTCAATGCCATTAATATAACTATATGGCTATAATCGTTAGCTAAAATTGAACTAATCAGATTAACCTACTCTTGTCTCAAAATTTTTATACTTAATCTTATCCATAATGTGATCAATTTTTTTTATATCGGCATCTCTTACACACATATTTTCACTTAAATATCTTTTCCAAAAGCTAGCACCAGTTTGACCGTGAAATAAACCTAAAGTGTGTCTCATTATTTGATTTAATCTTGTACCTTTTTTGGTTTCTTCTTTAATATAAGGGATTAATTTTTTAATTACTTGTTCTCTTGAAAGTACATCATTATTCTTAAAAATTTCTTTTTCAATTTCTGCTAAAAAATATGGAGTGTGATATGCAGCTCTACCAATCATGACACCATTTGTTTTATCTAGATGTCCTTTAATTTCTTTAATATTGGTTATGCCCCCATTAATTATAATTTCTTCGTCAGGAAAATCTTTTTTTAATTTGTATGCGTAATTATATTTTAAGGGAGGAATATTTAAATTTTGTTTCGGTGTAAATTTTCCTAACATTGCTTTTCTAGCATGAATAATGAAAGTCTTTACCCCTGTCGATCTTATAGTTGATATAAAATTATAAAAATTTTCATAGTCTTCAACATCATCATACCCAATTCTAGTTTTTATAGTTACAGGGAGCTTTGTTGCAGATTGCATTTTTTCTAAACATTCTGCTACTAATTTTGGTTCTTTCATTAAACAAGCTCCAAACTTATTTTTCTCTACTTTTCTACTTGGGCATCCTAAATTAAGATTTATTTCATCGTAACCAAAGTCCTCTCCAATTTTTGATGCCTCAGCTAAAAGTTTTGGTGAAGACCCTCCTAATTGTAATGCCACTGGTTTTTCACTTATATTAAATTCTAATAATTTTTTTTTATCACCCCTACTAATTGCTTCATCAACAATCATTTCTGTGTATAAAAGTATATTTTTGGATATTAGTCTTAAAAAGTAACGTTCATGACGATCTGTGCAATCCATCATTGGAGCAACTGAAACTTTCCTGTTCATGATAAATGTTTATATAATATTTCTTTAAGAGTTTGAAGTTTCAGAATCATCATTTTGAATGTTTGATTCTTGATTTTCACTCTCAGAAACTTCCTCTAAAGAAACATCGCTATTTTCTGTTTCTGCATCGCTGGCATCAGGGACATCTACATCTGGTTGAGATGTTTGCGAAAGTTCTGCTAAATCCTCTTTTGAGACTTGAATTTTTTCAGGAGCTTTTCTTGCTCTTTTAGATGGCAATATTGGTGCTCCACTTTTTGAGATTTCACCCTTGTATAAACTTTCAAAATCATCACCTACATCTTCATCAGCCTCAGAGTTATCATCAACCTGCTCAACATGTTTTCTTAATTTGTAAACAGCACTTTCAGTTAATTCTGGTACCTTTACATTTTCCTCCGCAATCTCTCTTAAAGCAATTACAGTATTCTTGTCGTTATCTCTATCTAAGGTTGGTTCAATCCCAGAATTTAGTTGTGTTGCTCTTTCTTTTGCAACTAAAACCAATTCATAAGGGCTATCTACTTTATCTATACAATCTTCAACGGTAACTCTTGCCATGCGGATTAATTACACAGTGAACAAAAAAAAATCAAGGAGATTTTTTATATATACTGTGGATTTAGCTTATTTCTTATAAAAAATAAGAAAGTAATAGATAAAGAGATATAAAAAACAGAGACTAATGCTATTTGTTCAATTGAAAACCCTTTATCAATTAAAAATCCAAATAAAGCTGTTCCAAATGCTGTAGAAAAAACCATTAAGGCTGTTGTAAGAGCTTTAATCGAACCAATATACTTAACGCCATAAATTTCAGCCCAAGTCGAGGAGCCCAAAACATTAGCCAAACCATTTGAAACACCAATAAGACCTAAAAAAATAAATGCTGATAAAGGTATATCGAAAAAAATTAATACCAACGCTGACATTAACAAAGGAATGTTTATGAAAATTAACAGTTTTCTACTAGTAAATTTGTCTATTAAAAAACCGGATGCCAACAAAGTAATTACTGATAATGCAGAATAGACCATGAAAGATTGTGCAATTACAAATTCACCCCACCCTTTTGACTCTGTTATAAATGATTGATAAACAAAAACACCAGTTGCAATCCATGGCATTGCTAGCATATTTAAACAGACAATATAAAATCTATAATCTTTAATTACTTCAACTCTTTTCCACTGTTTAATATTTTTAGGTTTGTCATCATTTATTTCCTCTCTTGACTCAAAATTTAACTTTTTTATCAAGAAAAAAGATGCAATCGGTAAAAATACTAAAACTAATAACGATATAAATATCCATATATTTTGCCAGGTTGTGATGGTTAATAAAAAAACAATTAATACTGGTAAAATAAATTCTGCTGTTGATAGACCAAACCAACATACGCTTAAAGCTTTTCCTCTAGATTTTGTAAAATATCTTGAAATAGTTGTCGTTGCAGTATGGGACATCATTCCTTGGCCTGAAAACCTCATTAAAAAAATTGCAACAAATAAAAATACTATAGAAGAAATTTTTGAGAAGAAATAACAAGAAAAAGAAAGAAG
Organism: uncultured Pelagibacteraceae bacterium; assembly: GCA_902516625.1. GTDB lineage: Bacteria > Pseudomonadota > Alphaproteobacteria > Pelagibacterales > Pelagibacteraceae > Pelagibacter. The sequence goes on from CABXYU010000003.1 coordinate 46,871, forward strand.
TAATGTTACAAAAAAAGCGAATTTAAATATATTAATATCGTCTATTTTTTTTCCAACCCAAATCAAAAGAAAACTACTTAGTAATGTAGCTGAAGCATAAATTGATCCAAATTGTCCCTGTGTAATAGAAAGTGTCTCACGTATACTGGAATTAAACAAACCAAGAAAAAAACTCTGTCCAAAACTAGAAAAAAATGTAAAAATAAATCCAAATATAATTACTTTTAAACTTAAATTATTAAACATAAAAAATTATGAGTTGTAATGTTGCTTTCATTGGTCTTGGTGTCATGGGTTATCCAATGGCTGGTTATATATCAAAAGGTGGGCACAATGTAACTGTTTTTAACAGAACTAAATCTAAAGCAGAAAAATGGATTAAGGAATACAAAGGTAAAATTGCAGAAACACCAGCTGAAGCTGCAAAAGATGCTGAATATGTTTTTACCTGTGTTGGAAACGATAATGATTTAAGAGAAGTTACTTTTGGTGACAAAGGTGCATTTAAAAATATTAAGAAAGGTGCAATATATATTGATAACACAACTGCTTCAGCAACAATAGCGAAAGAAATTTACGAATACGCAAATAAAAATGGATTTGGAGCACTGGATGCTCCTGTGTCAGGTGGACAAGCTGGTGCTGAGAATGGTGCATTAACAGTTATGATTGGTGGTGATCAAGCTGACTTTGATAAAGCAAAAGATAAAATCGATTGCTACAGCAAAAAAATAAAATTACTTGGTAAAGCTGGTTGTGGACAATTAGCAAAAATGGTTAATCAAATTTGTATTGCAGGATTAGTTCAAGGATTATCTGAGGGAATTAATTTTGGAATTAAAGCTGGATTAAACATGGAAGATGTAATTGAAGTTATTTCCAAAGGTGCTGCTCAATCTTGGCAAATGGAAAATAGATATAAAACAATGATTGATGATAAATTTGATTTTGGTTTTGCGGTTGATTGGATGAGAAAAGATTTAAAAATAGCAATGGATGAGGCTAAGAATAATGGTTCATTATTACCTGTTACAGAACTAGTTGATAAATTTTATGAAGAAGTTCAAGATTTAGGTGGAAATCGTTGGGATACATCAAGTTTAATCAAAAGATTTAGAAAGTAGTGTATGCAGCCAGCATACTATGAAAATTTAGATGAAATTCAGAATAAGTATTGGTCAATGTTAGATGATGCAGTTACTAACAGGGCTTCGCCTTTTAGAATTCCTGTTTTTATCTGTGCTCATCAAGATGAAGTTGACGGTAGAGTTGTTGTTTTAAGAAAATCAGATCGAAAAAATAATCTATTACAATTTCACACTGATTTTAGATCTCCAAAGGTAAATATTCTCAAAAAAAACAAAAATGCATCTTTAGTTTTTTATGATAAAGAGGAAAAAATACAATTAAGAGCAAAAGTAGAATGTGAAGTTAATAATCAAAATTCTACCACAGATGAATCTTGGGAAAAAACTCAACATATAAGTAGAAGGTGCTATTTAACTGATAGTCCTCCAGGAACTACATCAGAAAATCCAACCTCTGGAATGATATCTAAATTAGAGGATTTTGATTATACGATGGAGCAAAGTGAAGAAGGCTATAAAAATTTTACAGTTATTAAATGTAAAATTAAGTCTATTGAATGGCTTTATCTTGCAGCTAAAGGACATCGAAGAGCTAAGTTTGATTTAGACACTAATAAAAATGATTGGTTAATTCCCTAAAATCTCAACAATAATAATTTCTTTATTATATTAAATATCATAAAAAGAAATGTATAGATTTTATAAAAAACTTTATACTTAAGATAGTACTTAAATGAATTACCAGTTCGTGAAGATTTTTCATTAAACTTCATATCTTCATAAGAGTGATTAATAACTTCTTTACTTGATTTATCATTTATACCTTTTCTTACAAAAACTAAATTATGATAAAAAGAAATATTTGTTATTTTAGCATCATACTTATCAGAAATATAAAATGGGTTTGCTATTTCTTGATAATTTAATCTATCAGTTAAATGCTTAAAAAAATTCATGTGAGTATTAGAATATTTCAAATCAAAAGGATTTCCACCAAAGAAATGATTATAACTTGTTTGCATATCTTCAACTACATATAAACCTTCGTTATTTAGAAAAGGAAAAAGAAGATGAAAACTTTTAATTACATCTTTTTTTAAATGACTGCCATCATCTATAATAATGTCAAAATTTTCGTATTTATTGATTATTTCATTAATAAAATTTTCATCACTTTGAGACCCCTGATGGACTTCAATGTTATCTCTATCTAATTTTTTTTCTTTAGTATCTATTTTGTGAATATCAATTCCAATTATTTTTGAGTTTTTGAAGTAATCTGACCAGGTCAGTAAAGACTTTCCATCAGCAATTCCTATTTCAAGTATCTTAAGTCTTTTGTCTCTCAATCTTTCAAAATAGTTTTCGTAAACATTTGTGTATCCATGTTCTAATTTATCTGTTTTATATGACGCTGCTATAGTGGAAAGTTTATTATTTGAATTCATTTTTTTAAAATCTAAAATATAGATTTGGAATATTTTTTCCAATTATCCTGGTAATGCTTTGTATTTTCCCAAACTGCTTTTTTTTCTTCCTCAGTAACCTCTCTTACCACTTTGCCTGGTGACCCAATTACTAAGGAATTATCTGGTATTACTTTATTTTCTGTTATTAGAGCTTTTGCTCCAATAATACAGTTCTTGCCTATATTTGCTTTATTCAAAATTACTGCCCCGATACCAATCAGACTATTGTCACCAATAGTGCAGCCGTGAAGCATAACTAAATGTCCAACTGTTACGTCTTTTCCAACTTTTAAAGGACATCCTGGATCTGTATGTAATACGCTTCCATCTTGCACATTTGAACCTTCTCCAATATGAATATTTTCTATATCTCCTCTCAACGTTGCGTTGAACCAGATACTTGTATTTTTTTCTAGTGTAACATCGCCTATAACAACAGCATTTGGGGCTACCCAATTTTCACCAGAGTTTTTTGGTTTTTTATCTTTTAAATCGTAAAACATAATTTATATATTATTACATTATGCCAATACAAACTCCAATATGTGATTTCGGCCAAAAGGCACATGACTTTGAGCTTAAATCAACTGATAATAAAATAATTTCTCTAAATGATATTAAAGGCGAAAATGGAACTCTAATTATGTTTATTTGCAATCATTGTCCTTATGTAAAAGCTGTTACAAAAGATATTGTTGAAGATTGCAATGAATTAAAAAAAATTGGAATTAACTCGGTAGCTATTTGTGCTAACGATGCTGAGAATTATCCTGAAGATTCTTTTGATAATATGATTGAATTTGCAAAAAAAAATCAGTTTGGTTTTCCTTATCTAAATGATGAAACTCAAGAAACAGCCAAAACATATGGTGCTGTATGTACACCAGACTTTTTTGGTTATAATAAAGATTTAGAGCTTCAGTATAGAGGAAGATTGAGAGAACTTAAAAATTTATTGCCAGTAAGAAGTGGTGAAAGTGATCTTCTTGTAGCTATGAAACAAATAGCTGAGATAAATAAAGGGCCTGAAAACCAAACTCCTAGTGCTGGTTGTGGCATTAAGTGGAAAAAATAATTAATGTATCTAATTGTTACTAGAGCTTTTCCACCAGAATTAGGTGGCATGCAAAGTCTTATGTGGGGTCTTGCTAAAGAAATGTCTAAAAACTTTATGATTAAAGTTTTTGCAGATTATCAAGAAAATCATAAAGAGTTTGATAAAAAAGAAAACTTTTCAATTGAAAGAGTTGGAGGATTAAAATTTCTTCGAAAAATAAGAAAAGCTCAATTAGTAAATGAATTTTTAAAAGACAGTAAAGTACAAGGAATAATTGCTGATCACTGGAAAAGTCTAGAATTTATTAGTACTGATAAAAAAAAATATTGTTTAATCCATGGAAAAGAAATCAATCATCCAAAAGGAAGTTCGTTAAACAAAAGAGTAATTAAAGTTTTAAATAATGTTGAAAAAGTAATTGCTAACTCTGAATATACTAAAAATTTGGCGATTAATAATGGAGTAAATAAAGATAAATTAATTGTAATTAATCCTGGTGTTAATCCTGTTCAAGAATTAAATAAAAAATCATTGGAAAAAGTTGAAAGCTTACTTAAAATAAAATCCCCAAGATTAATCACCGTTTCAAGATTTGATAAAAGAAAAAATCATGAAAAAATAGTCATGGCTCTAAGAAATTTAAAACAGATATATCCAGATATAGTCTATATTTGTATTGGATACGGTGATGAAGAAGAAAATATTAAAGATTTAGTAAGAGAACTTGATCTAAGTTCTCAAGTTATGTTTTTTAAAAATATCAGTGATGAATTAAAAAATTCTTTACTAGCTAAGTCTAATATTTTTGTTATGCCTTCAATTATTCACAAAAAATCTGTAGAGGGTTTTGGAATAGCTTATGTGGAGGCCGCTCAATACAGCATTCCATCACTTGGAGGAAAAGATGGTGGCGCATCGGATGCAATCAGTCATGGTAAAACAGGTTTAATTTGTGATGGAAATAATTTGGATGATGTTTATTCATCATTAAATTCAATGATTGAAAACAAGAAATATCATGTGCTTGGTAAAAATGCTAAAGAATATGTTTCTAAATTTCAGTGGGAAGAAATAGTAGAAGAGTACAAAAAAATTCTGAATTAAGGTTTCTTTTTTGTTAAAGTTTTATAAATATGCCAAAGAACAATTAATATTGTTGTTGCTAATATACAAACTGTAAGAGTTCTATCCCATAAAAATTCCCAAGACCCATTACTTAAAAGTAAAGATCTTCTTAAATTTTCTTCCATTAGTCCACCAAGAACAAATGCTAAAATAAGAGGTGGCATTGGAAAATCATATAATCTCAAAAATGTTGCAACCAGTGCTATTCCAATCATTAAATAGATATCAAAATTATTAAATGACATTACATAAATTCCTGTTATTGAAAAAAATAAAATTAATGGAATTAAATAATTTTTTGGAACTGCAAGAATTCTAGCGATATAAGGGATTAGAGGTAAATTTAATATTAATAAAATAACCATTCCTATATACATAGACATTATTACAGACCAAAAAATTTCTGGGTTGGTCATATATAATCTTGGTCCAGGCTGAATACCAAAACCTAATAGAGCTCCCAACATAACAGCTGTAGTTCCACTTCCTGGTATACCAAGAGTTAACATTGGAACAAAAGAACCAGAGCAAGCTGCATTATTAGCAGTTTCAGGAGCAGATAATCCGTTTACACTTCCTTTTCCAAATTTTTCTTTTTCCTCATCTTTAACTAAATTTCTCTCCAATCCGTAAGCTAGGAAAGATGCGATGGTTGCTCCTGCTCCAGGCAAAACACCAATGAGAAAACCTATCACCGAAGATCTAGGAATTGTTTTGTACATTTTTCCTCTTTCTACTTTATCTATTTTAATTGATCCTAATTCAGTCAATGAAACTTGTTTTGCAGCAGCTGTTGGATCATTTCTTTTTAAAATAATAGTCAATGCTTCACTCATTGCAAAAGTTGCCATTACCACAAGAACAAAGCTTATTCCGTCAGTAAGGTTCATATTGTTAAATGTAAATCTTGTAATATCTGACAATGAGTCCTGACCAACTGACGCCAACATCAAACCAAGAACAACCATCATCATTGCTTTTAAAAATTGACCTTTTGAAGAAAAGGCTGCAATGGCTGTTAAACCTAAAATCATAAGAGCAAAATAATCTGGTGATCTAAATGATAAACTCACTTTAGATAAACTTGGAGCCATGAATAATAAATAAATTGCTGACAATGTTCCTCCTGCAAATGAACTCCATGCAGCAATCGCTAGAGCTTTTCCAGCTTTTCCTTGTTGAGCCATTGGATAGCCATCAAATGATGTAGCTACGGTTCCTGGAACACCGGGTGCATTTAATAATATTGACGATGTTGAACCTCCAAAAACAGCACCATAGTAAACTCCAGCCATCAAAATTAATCCAGTTGCAGGATCAAAACCATATGTAATTGGTATCATTAAAGCTATTGCTGTCATTGGGCCTAGTCCTGGCAGCATTCCAATAATTGTTCCAAAGAAACAACCAATCATCACCATGAAGATATTTTTAAAAGTAAGTGCTGTAGTTAAACCAATTAGTATTCCTTCAATCATCCCATTACTCCAATTAATTTTAAGAAAGGATCTCTTAAATAAATATCAAGAACACCATGCAACAAATACATAAACGTAGCCACAAATGGAAATGACAAAAAAAACATTAATATCCATCTTCTTTCGCCTAAAAAATAATAAGAGGCAAATAAAAACAAAGAAGTAGTTAAAAAGTATCCAACCTTTAGAATTGTTGCTCCATATATAATTGCTATTAGAATTAATATTCCTGTTTTTTTGTACTCTAAAGATTTATATTCAACTTTAATGGTATCAGGATCTGGTAAGATTAATTTTAAACCAGAAAAGAATAGACCAGAGTAACCTAGATAAATTGGAAATGTTTTGGCATTAAAAGGTGCATTTTCATCAAATGCAAATACCTGAATTTGGTGAGCAGTATATAAATAAAATGCTGAGAAAATAAAAAAGAGCAGTGATATAATTTTTGTAGTATTTATATTCACTGCTCTTTAAATTTATTAATCCGAAGGATTAAATAACTCCTAGCTTTTTCATAAGAGCTGTCATTTCTTTAGTTTGAGTTTTTAAAAACTTAACAAACTTTTTGTCTGGATTGTAAATATTAACCCAAGCATTTCTTGCTCTTACAGCTTCCCATTCAGGAGTTTTTTGTACATCACCTAACATTTTAGCAATAGCTTTTTTATCTTTATTGCTCATGCCTGGAGGGCCAAAAAATCCTCTCCAATTTACGAATTGTACATCATATCCTTGTTCTTTAAGTGTTGGTGCATCTGGTGCATCAGAAACTCTTTCAGGTGCAGTAATACCAATAATTCTTACTTGGTCTCTTGCCCCCATAAGTTCACCTAAACCTGTAGAAATAATTTGAGTTTCTCCAGATAAAAGTCCTGCTAATGCCTTTCCACCTGCATCGTAAGGAATATAAGCTACATCATTTGGATTTGCACCGGCAGCTTGGAAAGCTAAAGCACCAATTAAATGGTCCATACTTCCTCTTACAGAACCACCAGCCATTTTAATTGAACTAGGGTTTGCTTTGTATGCATCCACAACATCTTTAAAGTTTTTGTAAGGTGAGTCTTTAGCAACTGCTATCGCACCGTAGTCACCAATTACTCCAGCTATTGGCACAACATCTTTATAAGATAAAGTTCCACTTCCACTTACATAACCCTTATGTCTTGTGATTGATCTTAAAACTAAAGGTGTTGATTGTACTAATATAGTATTTTCAGGCTTAGTATTAATCATAAAAGCAAGTGCTTTTCCACCACCACCACCTGACATGTTTTCAAATGATGCGCTTTTTAAAAATCCAGCTTTTGTTAAAGCTTCTCCAGTACCTCTAGCAGTTCCATCCCAACCACCACCAGCACCCCCACCAATTACAAAGTGTAATTTTTCAATTGCAATTGAGTTTACTGTTGTTGTTGATAATAAAAGAACAGCTGAGAATAAAACTGAAAAAAAAGATTTAATTAGTTTCATTATTTCCTCTCGTTGTTATATTTAATAATTAGATTAAACATATTTTAAGTAATCTAGTCAACAACCAAAGATAGAATACATGTTTAAAGCGATTCACTTTGACCGAGAAAATTTAAGTCAATTACTTACAAAAAAATTCTTAATCGTAATTTTAATTTCAATTCCAAGTGCAATTATTGCTGATTTTTTGAGTATTCCTCTTGCTTGGATGATTGGTCCAATGATTGCAACATCTTTGATTGCTTTAAATGGCTTTCAAGTTTTAATGCCAAAAATAGCTTTAAGCTCAATATTAATTATCTTAGGCCTTCATATTGGAAATTACATTGATCAAAACCTTTTTAGTCAAATGGTCAATTGGATTTGGACAACGGTTATTATGTTTTTGTACATTGTCGTGAGTATTTTAATTGTTTCAAAATACTTACAAAAATTTTCAGGATATAAAGAAAAAACATCAATATTTTCTGCTGCTCCTGGCGCGTTAGGTCCTTTAATGATTTTAGCAGAGTATGAAAAATCAGATTTATCTCAAGTAGCAACAGCACACTTAATAAGATTAATAATAATAATAACTTTGTTTCCTTTTATAATTGTTACCCTCTACCCGGTTGAAGCTTTAGAGTTAGAAAAATTTGATTATATGTCTCAAAATCATTGGGAATTATTTTTATTAATTATAGCATCATTAATATTAATATTCTTTTTTGATAAATTTAAAGTTCCAGCAGCACTCCTTTCTGGAACATTGGTTGCGAGTGGAATCTTGCAAATATTTGATGTTGCATCATATAAATTACCAGACGCTTCTATTAATTTTTGTTTATTAATTTTAGGAGCTTCTGTTGGATGTAGATTTGCTAATAAAACATTTAAAGAGGTTGCTAATAATTCCTTTCATGGATTAGTTGCAACTGTACTTTTAGTTTTGTTAGGATTTATAGCTGCTTATATTGCAACATTTTTTGTTGATACTAATTTTTTTAGTTTAATATTGTCTTTTTGTCCTGGTGGAATTTATGAAGTAGCTGTAATAGCAATTGCTTTTGATTTAGAGCCTGACTTTGTTGCCTTTCATCATATTATTAGATTATTATTTATATTATTTATTGTCCCTGTAATTTTAAGATTACTAGAAAAAATTAGGACAAAGAATTAGATAACCTCTCAAAGACTTTTTCAGCACTTAAATTATTAAGATCACTTACTTCAATTGCTTTAAAATTTTCCCTTTCAATACTAACTTTATAAGCTGTTGTGTGTTTGCCAAATAATGTGAGACCATTAGCTCTTACATGGGCTGCTATGTGTGCAGGACCAGTATCATTGGCCACAACAAATGAACTATCTTTAATTAAAGATGTTAATTGAGAAATATCTAATGCTCGTCCGTTGTCTAGTAAAGCTAGTGCATTTATATCTTTTGCTTCATTAATTTCTGATGGCCCTGGTGCAGTTAAAATTTTATACTCTTGACCATATCTATTTAAAATTAACTCAATAAGTTTATTGTAATAAGGCCATTTTTTAATTGTTAAATGAGGTGAACAAAAAGGAAATAATAAAATATATTTATCAAACTTATAAAAATTTCTGATCTCACTAATATCTGTAGAAGCCCAATTGAAGTCTGGTTTTAAAGTGTTTAAAGTATTTAAGCCAGACTCATTTAATTGATGATCAAATCTTTCAAGCACTGATATTTTATCAAATTCGTATTTATTTTTATCTTGTGGCATTGTTGTGATTGAACCCGACCAAACTATTTTATCAGCTTTTGGAAAAAGAATATTCTTATAAAAATTAGTTCTAGAAGAGTTTTGAAGATCAAAAACTTTTGAAAAGTTATGCTTTTTTAAGTCTCTCATTAAAAAATATAAATAAATTAAATTATATTTTGGGAGCCTTTTGTCTAAAATTACCTCATGAATAAAGGGATTTTTTTTAAACAAATCTAAATAAGGTTTTGTTGTCAAAAGATAAATCCTATCACTTTTATGATTTTCAGATATATCTTGAATTGCACCACTAGCTTGAGCTATATCTCCTAATGATCCGTGTTTAATAATTAAAATATTAGACATATTTACAACAAGATAGCACAGTATAAAAATTTATGAATAAAATTATAGTAGAAGTTTCGGTTGGTGAACTTTTAGACAAAATTTCTATTTTAGAGATCAAGCAAGAAAAAATTAATGATCTAGAAAAGTTAAAATTCATAAACAATGAACATTCAATTTTAAAAAATCAATTAGAAAAAAATGTTAAGTCAGATGATAAACTCAATAAACTATATCAATTACTTAAAGATATAAATGCCAAACTTTGGGTCATAGAGGATGAAAAGAGAGAATGTGAAAAAAATAAGGATTTTAAAGATAAATTTATAAAACTATCTAGAGATGTGCATTTTCTAAATGATAATCGAGCAAAAATTAAATTAGAAATAAATAATCACACTGGATCGATAATCAAAGAAATCAAAGAGTATACAAGTTATTAAATAATTGAATGGGACTTCATTTTTCAAAAGAAGAGTTTTCTAAAAGAAAATCTAAAGTTTTAAAATTTATGAATGAGCAAAATATTGATGCTCTTTTAATGTTTAGACAAGAATCTATGTACTGGTTAACAGGGTACGACACTTTTGGATACGTTTTTTTTCAAACACTTATCTTAGATAAAAGTGGAAACACAATATTACTTACAAGAGCTCCCGATTTTCGCCAAGCACAAAATACATCTAATATAGAAGATATTAGAATTTGGGTTGATAAAGATGGATCAAACCCAACTGATGACCTTAAGATTATTTTGAATGAATTAAATCTTAAAGGTAAAAAATTAGGTGTTGAATATGAGGCTTACGGTTTGACTGGACGTAATGCACTTCATCTTAACAAATCTTTGGAAGGTTATTGCAATATAGAAGATAAATCAGACTTAATAACTAAGTTGAGAGTAATTAAATCTAAAGAAGAAATTGTTTATGTTAAAAAAGCTGCTGAGCTTGCTGATAAAGCATTAGATGAGGTATGGAAGCATGCGAGAGCTGGAACAAGTGAGTCTAAAATATTAGCTGAAATGAATAGAGTTATTTTTGAAGGTGGAGGAGATTATCCTGCTAATGAATTTATTATTGGTTCTGGGAAAAATGCCCTTCTATGTCGTTATCAATCTGAAAAACAAATTTTGAGCAATCAAGATCAATTAACTGTAGAATGGGCTGGAACATATAGACATTATCATTCTGCAATGTTTAGAACTATTCCAATAGGGAAAGCAAATCCAAAACATTATAAAATGCATGAGGCTTGTGTTGAAGCTTTATTGAATTGTGAAAATAAATTAAAACCAGGAAATAAAATTGGAGAAGTTTTTGATGCTCACGCAAAGACATTTGATGATCTTGGTTTTAATAAGGCTAGAATGAATGCATGTGGTTATTCTTTAGGTACAACTTTTTCTCCAAATTGGATGGATTGGCCCATGTTATACACAGGAAATCCATACATAATTGAACCAGGTAATGTTTTCTTTATGCATATGATTTTAATGGACTCAGATAATGGGTTAGCAATGAATTTGGGTGAGACTTATCTGGTTACAGAAAAAGGAAGCCAAAGACTGGGGAAACAAAAATTAGATTTAGTTATTCTTTAATTAAAACTGTATTTTTTCTCTAAAAATTTTATCACATTATGAATTAAAAAAGTCATAAATAGATAAATACCACCTGCTACAATAAATACTTCTATGGGTTTAAAAGTTGTAGAAATTATATATTTTGCAACTCCAGTTAAATCCATTATTGTAACTGTACTAGCGAGAGAAGTTCCTTTCATCATTAAAATAATTTCATTTCCATATGCTGGTAATGACTGTCTAATAGCGATTGGTATTTGAATTTTATAAAAAATTATTTTATTAGGAATTCCTAAACTCTTTCCGGCCTCTATAATACCAGGTTTAATTGTTTGGAATGCTGATCTTAAGATTTCAGATGTATAAGCACCCGTATTAAGTGCAAAAGCAATTATTGCACACCAATATGGTTCTTTTAAAATTACCCATAATACTGTTGATCTTAAATATTCAATTTGACCTAAACCAAAATAAATAATGAATATTTGAACTAATAATGGCGTTCCTCTAAATACATATGAATATCCATATGCAAATTTATTAACAAAACTGTTTTTGTGTAATCTTAAGAGTGCAAAAAATAAACCGATAAACAATCCTACAATTAAAGAAACTGATAAAAGTTTTAAAGTTATTACAGCAGCACTAATCAATTTTGGAAAACTATTAGACATTAATTCAAAATCCATTAGTACCCCCTGCTATACTTTACTTCTAATTTATTGATTAGTTTCATGCTTAAATAAGTTAACATCAAATATAGAACTGCTGCAAAAGAGTAAAAAAACAGAGGATCTCTGGTGGATCCAGCCGCAATATAAGATTGTCTCATTATTTCGACTAAACCTGTTACAGAAATTAATGAGGTATCTTTAAGAGTGATTTGCCAAACGTTACTAAGATTTGGAATTGCAAGTCTAAGCATTTGGGGAAGAATAATTTTATAAAATTGTTTAAATTTACTAAAACCTAAAACTTTAGCGGCTTCAAATTGACCTTTGTCTATTGATTGAATCGCTCCTCTAAAAACTTCTGTAGAATAAGCACCAGAAATAATTCCAATAGCAAATGAACCAGTTACAAATGCATTGATCTCTATGTATTCATTATAACCAAACATTGAGGCAACAAACATTATTGCTCCACTTCCTCCAAAAAAGAAAAGATAAATGACAAGAAGTTCAGGCACTCCTCTAATTACTGTTGTGTAAATATTCGCTACTAAGTTTAAAGATTTGAATTTGGATAATTTTAATGGAGTAAAAATCCCAGCAAAGCTAAAACCAATTACCATCGCTGTAATTGATACGGCTATTGTCATTAGAGTGGCTCGGAATAACTCATCACCCCAACCAGTATCACCAAATGCTAGAAGTTCCATACAGACTGGCGACTATACATGATAGTCGCCAAATCTAAAATTTAATTACATAGAAGCGTCGAAACCGAACCATTTAGTAGCTATTCTACTAATATCTCCGTTCTTTCTTGCTTTATTGATTGCAGCATTAAACTTTTTCAAAAGTTCAGTATCATCTTTTCTAATACCAACTCCAACACCGTTTCCAAATGCACCACCTGAAAAAGTTGGGCCTGTTAATACAACTGGTTTTCCTGATTTTTCTGCATAATCACTGAATGCTACCGCTGCAGCCAATGCAGCATCACATCTTCCTGAAGCTAAATCTAAGTTCACTTCATCTTGTGTTTTATACGTTCTTACATTTACTTTTCCAACATCACCTGAGTCTAAAAAGTTTTGGTGAATTGTTGCAGTTTGTACACATACAGTTTTACCTGCTAGTGCCGTTGTAAGAGTTTTTAATGCTTTTTTCGCAGCTGCATTTGGTTTAGTGAGATTAATTCCAGCCGGAGTATCTAAACCCTCTAAGCTTGAACCTTTCATAACAGCTAAAGATGCAACTTCATCAGCATAACCTTGAGAAAAGCTAATAGCTTTCTGTCTTTCTGCAGTAATTGACATTCCTGCCATTATTGCATCAAACTTTCTCATAATTAGTGCTGGTATCATTCCATCCCAATCTTGCTCAACTATCGTACACTGCTGTCCAATATATCTGCACAATGTGTAAGCTAACTCCACTTCAAATCCGATTAATTTACCAGACTCATCTTTAGAATTCCATGGAGGGTAAGCGCCTTCTGTTCCAATTCTTATTTTATCAGCATTAGCATTCCCTATAACTAATAAAGAAAGTAAAACTGAAAAAATAAATTTTTTGAATATATTCATCATTCTCTCCTTTAATAAAAAAATAGTATTTCATAAATTACAGATTTAAAAAAGAAAAAATTAATGATTTATTGATGATGAGAAATTCCAAGAACAGTCAAAACTAGGCACATAAACCCTTGATAATTTAGTATTTCCAAAATGGTGGTGAAAGATATTCAGCCAATTTTCAACTTGGTGGGGTTTTTTATCTTGACTTCCAACTTGAGCAGTTATTACTCCTTTAGGTTTCAAAATTCTTACTAAAGAGTCCATATTTTTTGCTGCAAGATCAATACAGAATTGATCATCATTTAGATCAACAAATATATGATCGTAAGTATCTTCTTTTACTGACTTTATACTTTCAAATGCATCACCCCAAACACATTTCACAGAATTCTTTTCAGTAGCTTTTTTTCCAATATCTCCTAAATGTTTATTACAGACGTCTACTACCTCAGGATCTAGTTCATACCAATCTATAAAATTAAACTTTTTAGAAATACATTCTCGTGCAACACCGCCATCTCCCCCACCAATTATTGCAGCTTTGTCATTATTTTTATTCAATTTTAAACCTGAGCCAATAAAAGTTGAGCTATAAAGATGCTCGTCTGATGACGCTACTTGAATTTCACCATCGATAAACAAAGATTTTCCAAACTGCTCAAGTTCTAAAATTTCTATATGTTGACCTACTTTTGATTTAAAGTCTTCTAAAACTTCGTTAACTACATATGCTTTTTGAAGTCCTGGGGAGCTGTAAATATCATGATAAAGAGACCTAGTGTCTCTATTAAATTCCTTTTTAACAATTCTTTTGTACCTAAATTCGCTTTTAATAATATCTATTGCTACAGATGGGCTTATTTTTCCACATGTAAAAAAATCAAAGCTAATTATTCCTTTCTCTGGAAAAGTATGAAAACTTATATGGCTTTCTGCCAATAAAGCCAAAATAGTAAAACCCTGGGGTTCAAATTTATATTTGGATATATTTAATATAGTAACGTCAGCTGCTTTTGCAATTTTCTTGATAACTTTTTCATAAACAGAAGGATCATACTCTTTTGAAGTTCCAATTATATCTAAAGTAATATGCTCCCCAACTTTAATCATCTTACCCTTTTTTATAATTTTTAGCCTTATCTAAAACTTTTTTCATTTCTTGAAATGAAAGAATCTTAGGTTGACCTAACCTTAGAGCAATAGTGTATTGATGACAAATATTTTCTACCTCTTGTGCAAGCTCGAAAGCTTGCTCTAAATTTTTACCAAAGGCAACCTGACCGTGATTAGACATTAAGCAAGCACTTCTGTTTTGTAGAGCTTTAATTACATTTTTAGACAACTCTTTTGTTCCAAAAGTAGCGTATTCAGCACATTTAATGTCCTCACCACCAGCTAGTGCAATCATATAATGAAATGGAGGAATTGACTTTCCATGTGAGGATACAGCCGTTGCGTGTGGAGAATGTGCATGGACAATCGCTTGAGCATCTTTTTTATCAACATAAATATCTCTATGAAATCTCCATTCAGATGAAGGATTATTGCTTGGGTCATTATTTTCTACTTCCTCCTTTAAGCCCATAAAAACAATATCCTCTGGTTTTAAGGTCTCATATTTTTTTCCCGAGGGAGTAATCAAGTAACCATCTATATCTTTTTCTTTAGATCTGAGAGATATATTGCCAGATCTAAGTGGTGAAAGATTTGTAGAATTCAGCTTTAAGGAATATTCAATAATTTGATTTCTTTGATCTAAATTTTTCATTTAAATAATCTCTTTAAGCCGTTTAGAGATGCCTCACATACACCCTTTTCAGTAATTAAACCTGTTACATACTTAGCGGGTGTTACATCAAAAGCCAAGTTTATCGCTTTACTTTTTTTTGGATAAATTTGTATTTTTTTTATATTTCCATTTTCATCTAAACCTTCCATGTGTGATAATTCCTTTGAATTTCTCTCTTCAATAGGAATATCTTTATGATCTTTAATATTCCAATCAATTGTTGAGCTTGGTAATGCTACATAAAAAGGAACGTTGTTATCATGAGCTGCTAGTGCTTTTAAATAAGTTCCAACTTTATTACAAACATCACCATTAGCTAAAGTTCTGTCAGTTCCAACAATGCAAATATCAACTTGATTTCTTTGCATTAAAATTCCACCAGTATTGTCTGCTATAATTGTATTTTTAATTCCTTCTTCATTCAGTTCATATGAGGTTAAGTTAGCTCCTTGATTTCTTGGCCTTGTTTCATCTGCCCAAACGTGAATTGGAATACCTTTTTTATGCGCATGATATATTGGAGAAGTTGCTGTTCCCCAATTTATTGTTGCAAGCCACCCTGCATTACAATGGGTTAAAATATTTACTGTGTCCTTTTTTTTATTATAAATTTCCTCAATTATTTTAAGACCATTTAATCCTATATTTTCACAAAACTTTACATCTTCTTCACAAATTTCTTTTGCTTTATTGATTGCTATTTCTAAAATTTTATTACTATTAACGCCTGATATTTCGCTCATCATTCTATCGACAGCCCACTTTAGATTTATTGCGGTTGGTCTCGAACTAATTAAATTTTCTGATGATTTTTTTAAAAAAGATTTATCGTTATTTTCAATGATTGCTAAAACTAATCCATAAGCTGCTGTCGCTCCTATTAATGGTGCCCCTCTAACCTCCATTACTTTGATTGCATTTATTGCATCTTTAACCGTTTTAAGATCTTTTATTATAAATTGATGTGGAAGTTTCGTTTGATCAATTATTTTAACAACATTGTTTTCAAACCAAATCGTACGGTATTCTTTTCCCTCTATTCTCATTTATTAAGAACTCTACCTGCAACTGTTTTAAGTTTATCTTTTGTTTTTTGGGTTCTTTTTTCAGGTGCTGTTATAAGTGCAACATCTAAACAATTGTTAGTTGGATCTTTAGGGTCAATATGATTTTCAAAGTTTTCTATTAAGTTTTTAATCATATTTTTGGCTTTTGCTGCATTTCCTAGAAGGACTTTAATTACTTGTTGCACATCAACATTTTCATGATCTAGATGCCAACAATCATAATCTGTCACCATGGATACAGATGCATATCTTATTTCAGCTTCTCTTGCTAATTTTGCCTCTGGCATATTTGTCATTCCAATAACATCTGCCTTCCAAGATCTATATAAATTTGATTCTGCTAATGTTGAAAATTGTGGACCCTCCATAACAACGTATGTTCCGTTTCTCTGATATTCAATTTTTTCTTTTTTGATTGCTTCCTCGCACGCATTCATTAATCCATTAGAAGTTGGATGTGCCATTGAAACATGTGCAACTATTTCATCATCAAAAAATGTTTTATCTCTTGCAAATGTTCGATCAATAAACTGATCAACAATAACAAACTTTCCTGGTTGAAGTTCTTCTTTTAAAGACCCTACAGCTGATACAGAAACAATATCTGTTACACCTAATTGTTTCAGCGCATCAATATTTGCTCTAAAATTAATTTTGGATGGAGATATAAAATGGCCTCTACCATGTCTAGGTAAGAAATAAATCTCTTTATTATTGTAACTTGTTTTTAAAATTTTATCTGATGGTTTTCCCCACGGGGTACTCAAATCCAATAATTCTCTATCTTTAAACTCTTCAACGTCATAAAGACCGCTCCCTCCAATAATTGCTAATTTATTTATTGTCATGTTTAAAATTTGATTTATTTATACTTTAATAAATAGCTATTATGAATTTAAAAGATTTTATTAGATCAATTCCAGATTATCCAAAAAAAGGTATTTTATTTAGGGATATAACTACACTAATCAAAGATGAAAAAGCTTTTTCAGAAACAATCAATCAAATTGTGGAAAAATCTAAGAAATTTAATTTTAACAAAATTGCAGCCATTGAGTCGCGTGGTTTTGTCTTCGCTTCTGCAGTTTCATATATTTTAAAGAAACCTTTTATAATGCTTAGAAAAAAAGATAAGCTTCCAGCTGATGTTCATTCTGTAGATTTTGAACTTGAATATGGCACTGCAACAATTGAAGTGCATAAAGATTCCATTAATGAGAATGATACAGTTTTGATTATTGATGATTTGATAGCAACAGGCGGTACGGCTGCAGCTGCAGCAAAACTTATTGAAATTTCAAAAGGTGAGGTCTCTGCTTTTATATTTGTTATAAATTTATTTGACTTAGGGGGGTGTGATAAATTGATTGATAAAAAATATAAAGTTGAAAATTTAATAGAATTTCCTGGACATTAATTTTTTATTTTCGGTCTAAAAGACGATTTTTTTCCAGCTGCTGCATTTAAAAAACCTAAAACCCTTTGCAAATAAATTTGTTTCTCATTATTTTTTTTTGTCAGGAAATACAAAAAAAATTTTATTATAGAAGAAAGGAGGCTTGGTAATCCATTTATAAATGCAAACAAGTAGCCATAATGTTTCTTATTAAAGTAAAATTTTGACCAAACCCAGTGCCAATTTCTTGAAAGCTCAATTTCATAATTATATTCTGAATTGACAGCTTTACCGCCTAAATGTTTTATTCTAGATCTTGGTATTATAAATATATTCCTATTATAGCTATTTAATCTTTTACAAAGATCATCGTTTTCAAGATACATAAAAAAATTTTCATCAAAAAAATAAAAATTTTCAATATTATTTAATTCTTTTAAATTAAAAACCATAGCATAACCATCAATACTTTTTACTTTAAAAGGATCTAAATTTTTTTCATCTCTTAAAAATTTTTTATCAATTTTATAATTAGGATATTTTGCATCGGATGAAATTGGTGCTGAAATTGCAAATGTGTCTAATTTTTTTGATTCGCTTATTAGTTTGTCAATTGACTTTTCTTCAAAAATTACATCAGGATTAATAATAATTGCAAAATCAGTTTTTACATACTTCAACCCAAGATTATTGCCAGATCCCATACCTAAATTGGTTGAAGATAATATACATTCCACATTGGAGTATTTTTTCTCAATATTTTCTTTAAATTTTTTATCATTTGAATTGTCAACGACAACTATCTTAATTTCATTAGGAATTGATTTAATACAATTATCAATAACTTGATCGCTTTTAAACGACACTATGACAGCTGTTAAATTTTGCCTAGATATTGACATATGATAAGTATATTCAACTATACTAATACTTTTTACTAATGTAAAAAATAATTTATCTAATGAAAAAAATAATAGTAACAGGAGGATTGGGCTTTATTGGAAGTAATCTGATTGATCTACTTTTAAAAAGAAATTATGAGGTTCTTAATATTGATAAAGTAACTTATTCGTCAAACTTTTATAATACAAAAGAATTTAAAAACTCAAAAAAATATAAATTTGTAAAGTGTGATATTAAAGAAAAGAGGATCAGAAATATAATATTTAATTTTAAACCTGATTGTATTTTTAATTTGGCAGCAGAAACACATGTTGACAGATCTATAGACAACCCTGAAAGCTTTATTCAAAGTAATATTGTTGGTGTATATAATTTATTGGAAACATTTAGAAACTTCTCAAAAAAAAATAAAAAAAGTAGGCTCATCCATATCTCCACTGATGAAGTATATGGTGATGTGCTTAGGGGTAGATCGTCTGAGAGCTATCCCTACAAACCAAGTTCTCCTTATGCAGCAAGTAAGGCTGCCTCAGATCATTTAGTAAGTTCATATGTTAGAACGTATAACATACCAGCAATTGTAACAAATTGTTCAAACAACTATGGCCCAAAACAACACCCAGAAAAACTTATTCCTAAATTGATTTACAACATTCTTAACAATAAGCCCTTACCAATTTATGGTAAAGGTAGAAACTCTAGAGAATGGATTTATGTTAAAGATCATTGTGAAGCTTTAATTAAAGTCTTTCAAAAGGGTAAGCTGGGTGAATTTTATAATATTGGCTCTAATATAAATTTAAGTAATCTAGAAGTTTCTAGAAGTTTAATTTATATATCAAAAAAAATAAGCAATTTGAGGAATAACGTAAAAATTTTATTTATTAAAGACCGCCCTGGTCATGATTTACGATATGCTTTAAATAGTAATAAAATTAGAAAGACGTTAAAATGGAATCCAAAAATAAATTTCAAAAAAGGAATAAAATTAACATTTGAATGGTATAAAAATAATAAGTCTTACTATAAATCAATTTCAAAAAAAGATATCACTAAAAGATTGGGTAACAGATGATAAAAAAAGGAATAATTTTAGCTGGTGGAATGGGAACAAGAATGAGTCCTTTAACAAAAGCTGTTAACAAACAACTATTACCAATATATGATAAACCACTTATATATTATCCGCTATCAATTTTAATGTTAGCAAAAATTAGAGACATTTTAATTATTGTAAATAAAGGTCAATTAAGTCAATATAAAAAATTATTTATTAATGAAAAAAATCTCGGAGTCAAAATAAGCTTTAGAGAGCAACAAAGTCCCAAAGGTTTACCGGATGCATTTATACTTGGTGAAAAATTTATTGATAATTCAAATGTGGCTTTAATATTAGGTGATAATTTTTTCTATGGTCAAAACTTATCAAAATTATTGCGTGATAGTGCCAATCTTAAGCAAGGAGCTAAAATAGTTCTTCACAGTGTAAAAAATCCAGAGTTATTTGGTGTTGCAAAAATTAATGAAAAAAATAAAAAAATATTAAGAATTATTGAAAAACCAAAAAAATTTATTTCAAATTATGCCGTAACTGGACTTTATTTTTTTGATAGAAGAGTTGTAGACTTTGCAAAAAAATTGAAGCCATCAAAAAGAGGTGAGCTTGAAATTATTGATCTTATAAATCAATATAAAAAGATTAATAAATTATCGGCTGAAGTAATTGGAAGAGGTGGTGCTTGGTTAGATACGGGATCGATTAGCGATTACTATAAGACCTCCGCTTTTGTTCAAGCTGTAGAAAATAGGCAAGGTTTTAAAATAGCCTGTCTAGAGGAGATTGCTTTATTAAATGGATGGATAAGCAAAAAAAATATATTAGATGCGATAAAATTTTATGGTAATTGCGAATATTCATCTTATCTTAAAAAACTAATTTAATGATAAAAAAAACCAAATTTAAAGATTTAGTTATTTTCGAAAAAAACACTTATAAAGATAAAAGAGGCTACTTTAGAGAACTTTATCTCCAAAAACATTTCAATATTAAATTTCCTTTTGATGTTATGTCATATTCAAAAAAACATGTTTTAAGAGGATTACACCTTCAATTAAAAAATACTCAAGCTAAATTAGTTACAGTATTTAAAGGTGAAATTTTTGATGTATGTGTGGATTGTCGTAAAAATTCAAAAACTTTTGGAAAATATTTTTCAATTAAACTTTCAGATAAAGATAACAAATCATTGTTTATACCTGCAGGATTTGCTCATGGCGTGTATGCACTTACTAATGACGTTATTATTCATTATAAATGCTCCAAATATCGACATGCCAGTTCAGAAACTGGAATTATATGGAATGACAAAGAACTAAAAATTAAGTGGCCATCAAAAAAAGTAATTCTTTCAAATAAAGATAAAAAAAATATAATATTCAAAGACTTTAAAAGACTTATTAAAAAAAGCTGAAAAATTTGGTAGCGGGAAGTGGGATCGAACCACTGACCTCGGGCTTATGAGTCCCGCGCTCTAACCAACTGAGCTACCCCGCCTTGTTTTAATTTTAATGATTTATAATCGTTTGTTATTTTGATTCAATATCAATTAGTGGAGAAAAAACTAAATTTTGCTTAAAAAGCTTTATTTATTAAAAAATTATTAAACCAAATAAAAGCAAACCAGTAGATGCAGCAACTGAAAAATATAGCTTTCTCTTATATTCATTTTTTTGATTATTTTTTACTCTATTTAACAAAACATTAATATCGGTGCTCTTAGGCATTATCTTTGGAGCACTTTTGTCTAAATACTTTTCAACTAACTTATCTTTAACGCTTTGACCTAAATTTTTCATGATTCAATTAAAACACTAATTTCTTTTTTTTGCAAATTTCCTTACAGCGAAAGGTAAATTCCTAGAATACCAAGTCCTAAAACTAACGAAGAAAGAATGTATAAATTTTTTTTAAATTCTTTACTTTCAGACTCTTGTAATTTGGATTTTAGTACGTTGATATCTACTCTGTTGGGCCTAACTTTATGCGGTTTTAAAGGCTTTTCAGAATAACTACCACCATTTGGGGTCTCGATACTAGCTAATTGATCTGTAAAGCCTTTATCACTCATGCATAATTAAAGCATTAAACTAATAAATAAACAATTTTAACAAAGTTCAAACTGGGTCACTATTTGGTTGACACATGTTCATTTTGGGTTTCATATCTAAATTTTTATAATTATGAGCCTTAGACAAATAGATTTTACAAAAGTCCTTTCAGATGATCAAGTTTATGATCACATGATGGATAGCTATGAACAGTTAGGAAGAGACTGGATAGTTCATCAATGGAATTGGATGACCAATACCTACACAGCTTTTAAAGATCATTATAAATATCTAATTATTATTTCCTTAGTTGAAAAAACTTTACAATTTTATGATCAGATGAATATTAAATATACATTTGATCAATTTTACTCAAAATCAAGTCTTCAAATTGAAAAATTTAGTATTTCTGAACTTTGTGAAAAGCTTCAGCTACCTAAAGAAACTGTAAGACGAAAAGTTTTAGAACTTGAAAAATTAGGTGTCTTGAAAAGACAAAAAAAACAATTAATAATAGATCGGTCAGTCTTTACTCAGGTAAAACCTGAAAGACAATTAAAATTAACTTCTAAATATATTTATTTGGTGTCTCAAATATTAAATAAAGATAAAATTTATTCAAAAAATTTAGATGCAAAATTAATCGAAAGTATAATGAAAAGAAACTTTAGCATATGTTGGAGATGGTTTTACAGAATGCAAATTCCCATGATTATAGGATACCATGAAATGTTTGAAGATGTAGCTACATTTCATGTATGGGGAACTGTAGCAATGAACCAAGCTTTCAGCTATAAGAAAAATTTAAATAGTTCAAATATTTACAATTTAACTCCTGACTATATGACATTTAATAAAAGTCTCATTGAAGAAGAACCTTCAGCTGGCGTAAGTGCGATGTCGATATCTGATATGACACACATCCCTCGAGCAACAGTAATTAGAAAATGTAAATATCTTGTCTTAAATGGTTATTTAAAACTAAATGACAAAAAACAATATGTGATGACTGGTTTTAATATCTCAAGAATACTTCCCTATCAAAGAAAGGTTTTTAGAAATAAGGCTAAATTTTTGCGTAAGGTACTAAATCTTTTAACTATTTCCTAAATTATTTTTCTGTTATAATTTTAAAATTTTTTTTGGGGTAAAATATGGGAATAGTCACAACGATTGCACCGATAGCTTTAGCGATTATTATGTTAGGCCTAGGTGCTTCATTAACAGTAAAAGATTTTACAAGAGTTGTTCAAAACCCTAAAGAATTTTTTGTAGGATTAGTTTGTCAATTAGTAGTGCTTCCACTAATTGCATATCTATTAATAATTATTTTAAAGACTCCTATAGAATTAGCCTTAGGTGTAATGTTAATAGCTGCAGCTCCTGGTGGTGTTACCTCAAATGTACTTACAAAATTTGCTGATGGAGACGTAGCTCTATCAATATCTTTAACGGCAATTACAAGTTTAATTAGTATCGTATCAGTTCCTTATGTAGTTTTTTTATCAATTGAAATATTCGATATTACTTACGTCCAAAAAGAAGTTTCAATGCTTGGTATATCTTTAAAAATGTTTTTTGTTGTAACGGTGCCAGTAATATTGGGGATGTTATTAAGAAAATTTGCAGATAATTTTATTCTTAATAATATGAAAACTATTCAGAGAATTTCTATTGGATTATTTGTTATTGTTTTTGTTGCTATTTATATTGAAGAGTGGGATAGCATTGTAATGTTCATAACAAAAGCTGGGACCATTGCTTTAATCTTAAATGTTACAATGATGATTGTCGGTTTTTATGTAGCTAAATTTTTTGCAACTGGAGTTGCACAAAGAAGATGTATATCTCTCGAGTGTGGACTACAAAATGGAACATTAGCTGTTTTTGTAGGAACTCAATTATTTGATACAAATATGACTTACATGGTACCAACTGCAGCCTACGCTCTAATCATGATGACAACTTCTGTAATTTTTGTACTTATCTTAAGAAGACAGACTTAATTATAAATTTTTAAAATCTGTTCGTTTTAGGGGCTCTAATTGGATCGAGATTGGATATTTTTGCTTCTCAACCTCTATATATAAATTTTTAGATTGAAGTTCATTATTTGTGAGATCATTTTTTATATAACCAAATACTAGGTTCTTTTTGAAATTGAATGAATAATTACCTGAGGTCGATCTTCCTATAATCTTATCATCAATATATATGGGCTCATCATGAAGCAATAAAGGTTTTCCCGGCTGACTTTCTTTTAAGATAAACATTGCAAATCTGCTTTTAATCTTATCCTCTTTAATTTTTTCTAAAGCTTGTTTTCCAATAAAGTCTACTTCTTTCTTTTTACTAATAGTAAAAGATAATCCTGCTTGATATTGATTTTCTTCAGGTGAAATATCATGTCCCCAATGTAAAAAACCACTT
The DNA here is from genome assembly GCA_902516625.1 of uncultured Pelagibacteraceae bacterium. GTDB lineage: Bacteria > Pseudomonadota > Alphaproteobacteria > Pelagibacterales > Pelagibacteraceae > Pelagibacter. The sequence goes on from CABXYU010000003.1 coordinate 71,150, forward strand.
TCCATACGCATAATATCCATCGCATGCATACCACAATTTGAGAGATTAAAATCTTTGCCTTTATCAATGATTACTTCGAATATTTTTTTTGCATCTTTAAATTCTACATATAATTCATAACCTAATTCGCCTACATAAGATAATCTTTGCACCCAAATCTTAATTCCTTCTATTGTAATATACTTGGCTGTTCCAAATTTTAAATTCTCATTGTCAAAATTATCTTTAGATAGTACTTTTAATAATTCTCTACTTTTTGGACCAAATAATCCAAACACGCAGAAATCGTCTGTAATATCTTTTAAATCTACATCTTTTGAGAGATGTTTTTTTATGTGAAACTTGTCTCTTTCTCTTGTTGCTGCAGAACTTATTATTCTAAAATGATTATTTTCAATACAAACTACTGTTAAATCTGTCTCTATTCCGCCATCAGAATTAAGCATATGTGTATAAACACATTTCCCAGTTTCATTTTTAATATTTGCAGTACAAATTTTTTGTAGTTCTTGATGTGCCTTTTCTGATTTTATTTCAAACTTAGAAAAAGGGGTTAAATCAAATAAACCAATATTTTTAATAGTGTTATTTGTTTCATACTCTGCAGAAGGGTACCAACTTTGATAATTATAACTATATTGATATTCAGCTTTTTCCCCATCAAGTGCAAACCACATCGGTCTTTCATAACCACCTGAAACTCCAAAACATGCACCAAAACTTTTTAAATCATCATGATGAGGTAGAGTTTTAATATTTCTAGAGGTTTTGTGTTGTTTAAATGGCCAATGCATCCCATACAGATCGCCTAACGACTCTGTAATTCTCTTTTTGATGAAACCTAATTCGGAATGAAATTTTTGAAATCTTTTTATATCATAACTAAATATGTCTTGATTTATATGACCAGTCATCAACCATTCTGCTGTAACTTTGCCTACGCCTCCTCCACTTCCAATTCCAATACTATTTAATCCACAACAAACAAAAAAGTTCTTAATTTCTGGAACTTCCCCCAATAAAGTATTTGTATCCGGCGTGAAAGACTCTGGACCTGAAAAAAATTTTCTAATACCTGCTTTTTCTAAAATTGGAAACCTGTCAATTGCAGATGCTAAATAAGGTTCAAAATGCTCAAAATTTTCCTGAAACTCACCAAAAGAAAAATCTTCTGGCACTTTATTTGTTTTGTTCCAAGCAGGAATTGAATTTCCCTCAAAAATACCAACTAATATTTTACCAGCATCCTCTTTAATATAAGTTCTATTGTCAAAATCTCTAATAACTGGCAAAGTCTTGGAAAGATTTTCTATTGGCTCAGTTATTATGTAAAAATGTTCAGCCGGATATAAAGGAATGCTTACCCCAGCTTTTTCCCCTATTTGTCTTGACCACATACCAGAGGCTAAAACAATATATTCACAATCAATTTTTTGACCATTAACTTTCACTCCAGAAATTTTTCCATCCTTGGACAAAATCTCATCTACTGGAGATTTTTCAAAAATTTTTGCTCCATGCATTCTTGCACCTTTAGCAAGCATGTGAGTAACACCTGATGGATCAGCGGCACCATCACCTGGCATTAAGATTCCTCCTATTACTTCATCAGTGTTAATTATTGGGTAATCTTTTTTTATTTGATCTTTATCTAAAATTCTTACATCAACATCATAAAGTTGGGCAGTAGTTGCTTGTCTTTGAAGTTCTTGCCATCTTCCCTTGTTTTGCGCAATTGAAAGTGCACCGTTTAGTCTTAAACCCGCTGAATGATCAACTTCTTTTTCAAGCTCTTTGTATAAATCTAAAGTATATTTTCTTATTTTAGTTATTGCTGCTGAAGGACCTAATTGACTTACGAGACCAGCAGCATGCCAAGTCGTTCCTGATGTTAATTGATCTCTTTCTAATAGAACTGTATCCTTCCAACCAAATTTTGCCAAATGATATGCAACTGAACATCCAACTACTCCACCTCCAATAACAACAACTTTTGTGCTACTTGGTAGTTTCTTGTCCATTTAATTAATTTTTTATTGCATCTCCTGGATCAACATATTTATGTCCAAATACATCTGCAACTGCTTTATAAGTCACATGTCCCTTATGAACATTTAATCCTGCTAAAAAGTTTTTGTCTTCACCCAAAGCTTTTTGATAACCTTTATTTGCTAATTTAATCAAGTAAGGGAGAGTTGCCTTATTAAGTGCAAAAGTTGAAGTTCTAGGAACTCCACCTGGCATGTTAGCCACACAATAATGAACTACGTCATCTACTATATAAGTTGGATCTCCGTGGGTTGTTGGTTTACTAGTTTCAACACAACCTCCTTGATCAATTGCTACATCGACTATTACGGACCCTCTTTTCATAAATTTTAACATTTCTTTAGTAACTAATTTTGGTGCTTCAGCTCCTGGAATTAATACACCACCAACTAATAAATCTGCTTCAGCGACTAATTTATTTAAATCTATCTTATCACTTTGTTGCGGAATGATCTTATCACCAAACATTTGGACTAATTGTTTTAATCTTAATTCTGACTTATCAACAATATGTACCTTTGCCTGCATACCAGTAGCAATCACAGCAGCATTTTCTCCAACGACACCACCTCCTAAAATTACAACTGTTCCCCCAGTAACTCCAGGTGCACCACCTAATAAAAGACCTCTACCCTTTTGATTTTTTTCTAAACAATGTGCCCCAGCTTGTACTGACATACGCCCTGCAACAGCGCTCATTGGAGCAAGTAAAGGCAATCTACCATTGTCATCAGTAACAGTTTCATAAGCTATATTTATGCTTTTAGATTTGATTAATCCCTCAGTTAACTCTTTTGCAGCAGCTAAATGAAGATATGTATAAATAATTTGATTTTCTCTGATCATGTCCACCTCTACTTTTTGTGGCTCTTTAACTTTAACAATTATTTCAGCATCATTAAAAATATCTGAAGCTTTATTTACTATTTTTGCACCTGCTTTTGTGTATTGATCATTTTCAAAACCAGCTTCAAATCCACCATTATTTTCAATTAAAACTTCGTGCCCCTCCGAAGTTAAAGCTTTTACACTATCGGGAGTTAGGCCAATTCTATTTTCCTGAGGTTTAATTTCTTTAGGTACACCGATACGCATTATCTCTCTCTATTAATACAGATATAAAAATGTAAACTTATTAGTTCTTTTGGTTCTTTTGATAATTAGTGATACCAGTTCTTAGTTTATCAACAATCTCATCAATATGTTTTTTCTCACAAATGAATTGTGGAGCAATTATTAAACAATCACCTGTTGCTTTAAAATTTACACCTGCTTCATAACATGCTTTGAAACATTCATAACCAGCTTTACCAGGTTTACCTTTCATTTTCATATCAATTCCACCCATCATTCCATAACCTCTAATGTTCTCCACTGACTCTAGATCTTGAAGAGAAAATAAACCTTTTTGGAAATATGGAGCTAAATTTTTTGCTCTTTTAAAAATATCATCTTTTTCAAAAATATCTTGGACAGCTAAAGCTGCTGCTACAGCCACTGGAATACCTGAATATGTATAACCATGAAATAATTCTACCGAACCCATTGGTGATGCATCCATCACTGCATCGTAAATTTCATCCTTACATGCAACTACTCCCATTGGCACCACACCATTTGTTGTTGCCTTGGCCATTGTCATTATATCCGGTATAACACCAAATTCATGTCCTGCAAAAGAGGATCCTGTTCTTCCCCAACCTGTAATTACTTCATCAAAAATTAAAAGTATCCCGTGTTTATCACAAATTTCTCTAAGTTTTTGTAAGTAACCTTTAGGCGGAACTAAAGTACCAGTTGATCCTGCGATTGGTTCAACTATACATGCTGCAATATTTTCTGGACCAAAATTGCTTGCTATTCTCTCTAAATCATTAGCTAAATCTCCACCAGTTTCAGGTTGTCCACTTACAAATTTATGTTCTGGTAAATGGGTGTGTCTCATATGTTGAACACCTGGCATTAAAATACTAGCAAATGTTTTTACATTATTAATCATTCCCCCAACTGATACACATCCGATGTTCATTCCATGGTATCCTCTTTCTCTTCCAACAAATCTAAATCTATGTGCGTTTCCTTTAGCTCTATGATAAGCAACGGCAATTTTTATCGCTGTTTCAACTGCTGTAGATCCACAAATTGTGTAAAACATTTTATTCAGATTTCCCGGAGTATGTTTTGAAATTCTAGTTGCTAACTCAAATGAACCACCAAAACCTTGTTGAAAAGGTTGAGCATAATCTAAAGTTTCTAATTGCTTGGTAACCGCTTCTGTTATTTCTTTTCTTCCATGTCCTAAAGGATTACAGAATAATCCAGAGCTTGCATCAATTTGTGTCTTACCATGATGTGTTTTTAAATAAACACCCTTAGCTTCTGTGATTAACCTTGGATTTGCTTTAAAATCTTTATTAGATGTAAACGGCATCCAATGTTCATTTAACGAATTTGGAACTGAAGTACGGTTTTCTGAGCTCATAGAATCTTTTTTTTTAAATTAATATATATTAACTTAAGTTTCTTTAGACTATATAGGTAAAATTAACCACCAAAATAATTGACGCAACTCTTGGTTGTATTAAAAATAAACACTTTTTTGTTTTACATCCAGCTAAATTTAATTTTAACTATTAGTAATATAAATCAACAAAGAGGATTAAATGAAAAAAATAATTAGTTTTATTTTAGGATGTTTTGTAGCTCTTAACCTTAGCATTTCAGTTGCAAATTCTGCAGCGAATGAAGTTAGAGTTGCTTACTTTCTAGAATGGCCAAGTCCAAATTTAGAGGACATGCAAAAAAAAGCATTTGCAAAAGCACTTGGAGTACCAGTTAAATGGACAAACTTCACTAATGGTGGAGCAATGACTGATGCAATGTTAGCAGGAGATATTGATATTTCTTACTCTCAAGGATTAGTGCCTTTTATTAATGCGGTAAAATCTAAAGCACCAATCAAACTAGTTGATATTGCTATGGAATATGGAATGGGAGGAACAACTTGTGTTACTTCTAATGCCTCAGGTATTACAAAAGCAAACGCTACTGAATTAGAGGGTAAAAAAGTTGCTGTTCCACTAGGAACAATGGCTGAGTATGTTTTCGATGAAAGTATGAAGGTTGTTGGAGCTGACAGAAAAAAAATGGATATTATTCAAATGGACCCTGAAGAAGGTGCTGCTGCTTTAGTAAGTGGCGATGTTGTAATGGCATGTTTATTTGGTGGTAACTCTATTAAAGCTGCAACTGCAGTTGGTTCTAGATTATTAACAGTTCAAGAAGCTAGAGATGCTGGTATCCTAGGAATAGACATAACTTCAGTAACTACAAAGTTTATGAAGGAAAATCCTGGTATGCTTAGAACTTTTATAGAAGTGACTCATGAAGCTAATGCCAGATATAGAGCTGGTAAAAGTGATATGAACTCTATGTCAAAAGCTTCGGAAATGAAAGTTGCTGATATGAAAGAAACTTTAAGTGGCTTTAAGTTCCTAACTCCAGATGAAACTAAAAAATCCATGGAAAGTGGAAATCTTGATGCATTCTTAAAAGGAATGGGAACACCAAGAGGAAACGTAGACACTAGTTTCTTACCTCTATAATCTTATAGAGATAGAAAAATTTAATAGGCGCCAATTCTAAAATTGGTGCCTATTTTTTTAATAAAAACTCTAATATAAAGATATTCTATGAGTGATCTTATTTCACAAAATCTTAATATGATTTTTAAAACTCCAAAAGGAGAAAAGGTTCACGCATTAAAAGACTTAAATTTTACTCTTAAAAAAGGAGAACTACTTACAGTTCTTGGACCCTCTGGTTGTGGAAAAACTACTTTATTAAATATTACTGCAGGTTTTATAAGACCAACATCAGGAAGTATCACCCTTAACAATAAAGAAATTGATGGACCAGGTGTTGAAAGAGGAATGGTTTTTCAACAAGGAGCTTTATTCGAATGGTTAACAGTAGCTGAAAATGTAAACTTTGGACTTAGAATGAAAAAAGAAGATCCAATCAAAACTTCAAAACGAGTGGATGAATGGTTAGAAATTGTTGGTTTAAAAGGTTTTGGAAATACCCCTACTTATCAGTTATCTGGTGGAATGCAGCAAAGAGTTGCTTTAGCAAGATGTCTTATAAATGATCCAGATTTAATTCTAATGGATGAACCATTAGGTGCTCTTGATGCATTAACAAGAGAAAAAATGCAGTCTTTAGTTTTAAAGATTTGGAAAGAAACTGGTAAAACAATTATTCTTATCACCCACTCTGTTGAAGAAGCTTTATTACTTGGTGAAAGATTATATGTAATGGCCCCACGGCCAGGTCGTATACATAAAGAATACAACCTTCCCTTTGCCTCAATGGGACTTGAGGAAGATTTGAGAGAAATTAAAAAAAATAAAGACTTTTCTGCAAAGCGAGAGGAAATATTAGAAATGATTTGGAATATGGAAGAAGAAATTATGGGAAAAGAAATTTAAATGTTAACTCAAATAGTAACTTTTTTAATATTTTTTGCAGTAATCGGATGCATTCTTTACGGAAGACGTTTAATTCGAACTGAAAAAGTTGATGCTGTTTTTGGAAATCCTGAAAGAGCTTTAGGTGGAACACACTGGGTAATTGTCGGAAGTAGTTTTCTTTTATTAATATGGCTTTATTATTCTTGGGATATCGCAAAAGGTTTTTATCCAAAATCTGCAAATGAACTTTGTCAAGTAGCAAAAGTAAATGACTCTTTATTGGGATTGAAATATCAATTTCCTATAGAGGAACGAGAATTAAAAAGTACCTCTCAAATTAAAAAGGAGAACAAAAATCTTAAGAAAATCTCTATTGAAATACAAAATTCTGAAGATCTGAATAATCAACAAAAAATAATTCTAATAAATTTTATAAACAAAACTAATCAACTAATCCCATTGCTAACTAATGTGGACTTACTTGAAAATGAGACTAAACAAAAAATTGATGGTATTACTGGAAAAATTAATTTTTTAACTGAAAATTTTCAAAAACCAGATTATCCTTTTGAAACAGAACAGGAGCTTAGTGAAAGACTTAAAGCAGTAGGAGAGGAAGGTGGCTGGGGGATTACAAAGGTAAATGCAGGGTCCGGAACTATTGAGAATACTATAGAAGTTCCTTTAGTACCTGCAACAGATAGAGGTTTAAAGTTTCATGTAGCTGCTCAAGAATTAAATCTTATTAGTAAGGAATTTTTTAAACTACGTAATCATAATCCAGAATTTAAAAGTAAGATTAAAGAACTTAAAGAAAGTATAAAAGTTTATCGAAAAGATCTTAACGATAATGAAGAAGTTGCATCATCATATGCTAAAAATATAGTTAAAATTGCAAGAAGAATAGAATTTGCAAGTATCTATCCACCAAATGCATTAAATAAGATGCAAAATGCCATCATCAAATTTGATGAAGCACAATTACAAGCTCAAGGTGGATTAAGATTTATTGATATCTTTTTATTTCCAGCTGGAACGATTATAGCTAGCGGTCCAAGCTGTTCAGAACAAGGTTCTGGTAGATGGCTTCCAAAACCTTCTGATACTTTTAAAAAATTTGTCCTCATGTCAAAACCAAGTGTTGGCTATAAAGATATTCCTCTTCTATGGATCAAGATGGTTGATGTAAGTACCTGGATAGGTTTTATTTTACCAGATTGGATAGCAGATGTTCTTCCAGGTCAATACCCTGTTCATACAAAAGATGGAATAGTGAAACAAAACTTTAAAGGTGCAGTTCTAAAGGTTGTAACAGGCGACTTCAAATTATTGAAGATCCCAGTTCCTTACGGTCATATTTGGGATTCATTTATGAGAGTATTTTTGGGATTAGTTTTTGGAATTATCATTGGTGTCCCATTAGGATTATTTATGGGTTTAAATAGATTTGCAAAAGGTTTTTTTGATCCATTAATTGAACTTTATAGACCAGTTCCTCCTTTAGCTTGGGCACCATTAATTATCTCTGTATTAGGAATTGATAATACTGGTAAAGTTTTTTTATTATTTATGGTGTCGTTATCTATTATGATCATTTCAGCAAGAGCTGGAGCATCAGGAACACAATTATCAAAAATTCACGCCGCTCACTCTTTAGGTGCATCTAAAAAACAAATATTAAGGTATGTAATTTTTCCTAATTCATTGCCTGAAATTTTAACAGGGATAAGAGTTGCTGTTGGTATGTGTTGGGGAACTTTAGTTGCAGCAGAATTTTTAGCAGGGACAACAGGAATTGGTTTCGTTGAAAACGTAGCTAAAAAATATTTCCAATACGAAGTTATTTGGATTACTATTTTTATAATGGGAATGCTTGGTCTTTTATTTGACGTTACACTGAGAAAGATCATAGATAAAACAATCCCCTGGCGTGGGAAAGGTTGATGTTCATCTATTTCATTAATCTAATGAGAGTTATTGAATGATTAATTGGGGAATATTAGGCTTGGGAAGAATGGGCTCAACATTCGCGAATGCAATAAATGAAACCTCTAATTCAAAACTGATAGACATAGCCAGTAAGTCTGGAAAAACTTTTGATAAATTCAAAATTAAATCTTATGAAGATTTAATTAATAACAAAGATATTGATGCAGTATACATTTCAACTTTAAATAATACCCACAAAGATTTGATTAAATCATTGAGTGATAAAAACAAAAAAATTTTATGTGAAAAGCCAGTTTCTATGAATTTAAAAGATATGTTTGAAGTAGAAAAAATTATTTTAGAAAAAAAAATTCAATTTTATGAAGCAATTGCTTATTATTCTCATCCACAAACCATAGAATTATTAAATTTAATTGAAAATGATGAAATAGGAGAAATCAAAACTATTGAAAGCAGTTTTGGTTTTAAAGCAAAATTCAGACCCTCTTCTAGAATATACAATAAAGAACTGGGTGGTGGCTCTATTTTAGATTTGGGATGTTATCCAATAAGTTTTTTTATGTTATTTGCTGAAACCATAGATCAAATCTCTCTTAATGATAAAAAATTAAGTTATGCAAAGTCAGGTGTAGATGATGAGGCAACAGCAACTTTAGAATATAACAATAAATTAGAAGGCAAAATTAAAGTGAGTATAAAATCGAATTTAGAAAATAGATGTATTATTCATGGATCTAAAGGATCGATAAAAGTAAATAGTCCATGGCTACCAAATAAAGAAACTGTTATTGAAATTTCTAATAAAAATCATTTTTATATAAAACAAATAAAATCAAATTTATCAGTTTATGCTAATCAAATTGAGAATGTTTCTAGAAGTTTTATAAATAAAAATTCTAAAAATAATCTCTTTAGTATAGAGAAATCTTCTATCAATATGCGTTTAATTAATAATTGGATGAATTGATAAATTCTATGAATACGGATCAATTGAAAAATATTGTAAAATCAATTCTTAAAAAGCATGATTTATCGAATAAACATGCCAAAATTTCAACAGACGCACTCATCAATGCGGAACTTGTTGGAGCGTATGGACATGGTCTTGCGAGACTAAGAATGTATTGTGATCGAATTAAAAAAAAAGTAATCAACCCTAAACCAAAGATAAGAATAAAAAAAATCTCAAATTCTATTTCACATATTGATGCTGATGACAGTATTGGATTTGTTGCTGCTGATATAGCAATTAAAACAGCAATCAAAAATGCACAAAAAACCGGTATTGGATTAGTTGCAGTGAAAAATAGTGGTCATTACGGTCTATCAGGATATTATGCAGAGCAAGCTGTCAAAAAAAAATTAGTTACCATGATATACACAAATGCTCCTCCTGCGGTCGCACCTCACGGATCATTAAAGAGTTTATTTGGGACTAACCCAATTTGTTTTGGTACACCGACTGGTTCAAAAATTCCTTTTATCTTAGATACTTCTATTTCAATGATTAATAGAGGAAAAATAAGAGTTGCGGCGAGGAACAATAAAAGAATTCCCAAAGGTGTTGCTCTTGATAAATACGGAAAACCTACCACTGATGCAAAAAAAGCATTGTTAGGAGTTCAATTACCTATTGCTAGCTTTAGAGGATCTGGGTTAGCTTGGATGGTAGATATTTTAAGTGGCGTACTAACTGGGGGCAATCATTCTGGCCGTGTAAAAGATCCCTTTGATGATTTCTCAGGCCCTCAAAATATAGGACATTTATTTATCACATTTAAAACAAATTTATTTGTCAAAGATTATAATAGTAGAATTAAAGAAAATATTAAAAGAATAAAAAAATTACCAAAAATTAAAGGTGTAAAAGAAATTGTTTATCCAGGACAAAATAAATATAAGAGATTTAAAATGAATTCGAAAAATAACATAAAAATTTCAAGCGATTTAAAAAAAGATTTAGAATTTTTAATAAATTGATTATGCTTTCAAATAAAGAAATCGTCTGCCCAAATAATTTATTAAACGTAGCTCACAAAAAAAAAGGTGTAAAAGTTGCTATTGTAAACGCTGGAAAGCAATTACCAATGCTATCAGTCCAAGATGCGGTAAGTGAAAATTTAATTGAACCTATTTTTATAGGAGATGAGAAAGAAATTTTAAAATGTGCTGATGATTTGAAATGGGATATTTCAAAATTTGAAATTATTAATGAGCCTACTGAAAACAATACAGCTGCAATTGCTGCGAAACTTGCAAGTGAAAAAAAAATCAAAATAATTGTTAAAGGACATATTCATACTGATGTTCTTATGAAAGAAGTTCTTAAAAGAGAATATAATTTATTAGGAAAATCAAGATTAAGTCACATCTGGCATATGACACTTGGAAAAGAGGATAAGCCACTAATAATTACTGATGGCGCATTAAATGTGTTGCCTAATGTTAAAACTAAGATGCATATTCTAAAAAATGTAATTGATTTTTCAAATCGAATTGGAATTGAAAGACCAAAAGTTGCTGTATTATCTGCAACTGAGGAGGTTTTAGATAGTGTACCAAGTTCAAAAGAGGCTGAAGAACTAACAAAACTCGTCAAAAAAGAAAACTTAAATGCAGATGTCTTTGGTCCATTAGCATTTGATAATAGTATTTCAAAAAAATCTGCAGCAATTAAAGGTATTAAAAATG